>NZ_CAWQGX010000010.1:0-81106 GCF_963894685.1 Proteus sp. G3927
CGACAGAACGGCCTGGACGGAACGTAAAAGCTAAATCTGGTTTAAACCGCTCAATACTGGAGCAGGGCTGGTATGAAATGCGCCGTCAGCTTGAGTACAAGCAGCTCTGGCGAGGAGGTCAGGTACTGGCAATACCTCCTGCCTACACCAGTCAGAAGTGCGCTTGCTGTGGTCATACAGCAAAGGAAAACCGCCAGTCACAAAGTCAATTCGAGTGCCTTGAATGTGGATATACAGCGAATGCTGATATCAACGGGGCACGTAACATTTTAGCGGCAGGACATGCCGTGCTTGCCTGTGGAGGGAGGGTGCAGTCAGACCGCCCGTCGAAGCAGGAACCCGCCGAGGTGATTCAGACATCAGTCTGAACGCAGTAGGGCTCCACGTCCTTTAGGGCGTGGAGGATGTCAAATGGCACAGCCAAATAGATAAGTTTGATTAGGGCGTTGGTAGTGGCCAACCACCTAATTTTTTCCAGCGGTTAACTAATTCACAAAACAGTAATGATGTACGATTGGTATCGTATAAAGCCCCATGAGCGAGTTTACTATCAAAGGGGATACCTGCAGTAATACAGGCTTTAGCTAAAATAGTTTGTCCTAGTACTAAACCACTTAAAGCCGCAGTATCAAAAGTAGCAAAAGGGTGGAAAGGGTTACGCTTTAAACCTGCTCGCTCAGCTGCCGCCATAACAAAGCTATGATCAAAATTAGCATTATGAGCCACAATGATCGCACGGTTACAGTTGGCGTCTTTCATTCCTTTACGTACCATTTTAAAAATGGCGTGTAACGCTTCATATTCGCTGACAGCACCACGAAGAGGATTTGTAGGATCAATTCCGGTAAATTCTAACGCCGCTGGCTCTAAATTTGCGCCCTCAAAGGGGTCGACATGAAAATGCAATGTATTATCAGGTTTTAACCAACCTTGCTCATCCATTTTTAAAGTGATAGCAGCAATTTCAAGTAAGCCATCTGTTTTGGCATTAAATCCACCCGTTTCAACATCAATAACGACTGGATAGTAACCTCGAAAGCGGTTACATAATTCATTAGGGTTTATTTTATCAGGCATTAAACTGTACTTATCCGATGAAAATAGCACATCAGAAATTAATAATAATCAGGAACCAGAAAAGCAATACAATGCCTTTCTGGTTTTACTAATATTTAGTTACCCAGAGCTTGACTGGCACTTTTGTTTTCGATTAATTCAATTTTATATCCATCAGGATCTTCTACAAAGGCGATAATTGTTGTACCACCTTTAACAGGGCCTGCTTCACGGGTAACGTTACCCCCCGCTTGACGGATAGCCTCACAAGTTGCAGCTACATCATCAACCCCTAATGCAACATGGCCAAATGCAGTCCCCATTTCGTAGCTAGTCACACCCCAGTTATAGGTTAATTCAATAACAGCACCGCTACTTTCATCACCATAGCCAACAAAAGCCAACGAGTATTTATATTCCTCATTATCACTGGTGCGTAGAAGTTGCATACCTAAAACTTTGGTATAAAAATCGATAGAGCGTTGTAAATCGCCTACACGGATCATGGTATGAAGTACTCGCATATAAACCTCTCGTGTTTGTTAAATATGACACCCGACAGTATAAACTGATGGTGTTGTACTATAACGCGTTACAGCCCTATAGTTCAATTTACGCTTTACTCATCAGTATTGTAGTAAATGGGCAGATAATATCTCTTTTTACTATACTCTATAGTAACAAATAATTGGGGAGAATAATCAATGCAAGAACAATTAGAATTCTTCGATATCCCAAGCCCTTGCATTGGTCGATGTGAATCTAATTTACAAGGGTATTGCATTGGTTGTTACCGTAGTCGTCAAGAACGCTTTAGTTGGTCAACGATGAGTCAACAAGAAAAACGAAATGTATTGAGACTTTGTCGACAACGATATTTAAGAGCTCAACAAAAAACAGTGTCTGAAACAGAAAAAGAGAATGAACAGCTGGATTTATTTTAAATTTATTATTTATTTTTAAATTTTAAAATAAAACTAACGTTTTAATATAATTTAATTAGTTTATTGATTGTATTTAGTTAGTTCATTTTATTTAATTTTTAAGGTAAATAATATTCATTGTAAATATTTGTTTTGTTAATGGTTTTTAATTCCGTGAATTGTAAGGTTTTTTTGTTTTCTCGGCATTTCTTGTGAAATAATAATGATTATTATGTAAAAAAATATAGATTAGTTTTTATAACAAGGTTATTCTTTATAGAGATTCATTCGTGGCGATAAATATACATAATTGGATCTTAAAAATAATTTCCTATCTAATAAATAGGATTCTAATATTATAAAAATAAGATAAAGAGGTCGGCTCATCAATCAATAAATAATGTAATTTACAAAATAGTGTTTTTAAAGAACATATCTAAACTTTGTAAAAGCTGAAAGAAAAGCGAATTTAAGGAGGGATAAGTGGAATCAACATTAGGAGCTGATTTAGCGCGTTTAGTTCGATTATGGCGTGCCTTAATTGATCACCGACTCAAGCCATTAAAATTGACTCAAACTCATTGGGTAACGTTGTATAATATTAGTCAACTGCCTCCAGAACAATCTCAAATCCAGTTGGCTAAAGCAATTGGTATTGAACAACCATCATTAGTGAGAACTCTCGATCAGTTAGAAGAAAAAAAACTGATTTGTAGACATACTTGTTCAAGTGATCGCAGAGCAAAGCGTATAACGTTAACAAAAGAATCAGAACCTTTTATTTCAGAAGTTTATGCAGTTATTGAGAAGACACGTCAAGAAATATTAAGTGGTATAAAGAAGGAAGAAATAGACAACTTGATTTATCTTATTAAAAAGCTAGAGAAAAATATAATTAGATTGCATGACTAATTAAATTGGGCTAATTTACAGCAATTTTATTTCTAATGGTTTTATTTGTAATAATTCTATTTATTATTTAATTTCAAAGGATTTATTATAATTCTACTAGAGGGTAGATAAGATGATTTTATCTATGAAGTCTATTGTTGATCTTATAATAAAATCGTTATCAATTAATAATTGATGATAAAAGACGAGTGATTTTTATCATTAATTAAAGGTAGATAATGCAATGTTTGAATTAATTAATAAGTTATAAAACTGGTTATTATAAGTAAAATAATTTCTATTAATAAAACAGGCAACTAGAATGGTTGCCTGTTTTGCTTATCACACATCTCAAGTAAATAAACTTAGCGTGGAGAAACGGTGAGATTATTACCGTTACCAATCACAGCAACACGTTGACCTTGTCTATAGGCAGTATTGTCTGCTTTTTGTACGACAACCACAGTTTTACCGCTATCTAAACGTACTTCCAATTGCACACCCTTGGTTGTATTTAAAGCACCTTGTGCTTGTTGTCCAGCCATACCACCAGCAATAGCACCCGCTGCGGTTGCTAGGTTACGGCCTGTACCACCACCAATTGTATTACCTAATAAACCACCTAATACGGCACCACCGATAGCACCAAGAACATTTTCATCACTACCGGCTTGAATGTTTACTGCACGTACTGAAACAATGGTGCCATAAGTTACGTTTTGTGCTTGTTTAGCTTGACTTGCTGTATAAGTATCACCTGATAAAGAGCTTGTATTTACACAACCAGCCAGCGTTGTCACAGCAAAAAGACCAACAAGTAAATGCTTAAACATAATTACTCCTAATGGAAATCTGATAATAATTTTTCAGATTATATCAATTTAATTTAATATCAGTTATAGCTTATTTTTTGCATATGTCGACACTGATTTTAATCGTATACCTCTTACTATATAGTAAAGAGCGCAAGTAAACACTGAAGAGATTTCCGAAAAAAAGAATATAACATTATATGTTAAAAAGTTGCATCATCTTGATTATAAGGAAAAGGGCATGAAAGCAGGGCGATACATTGGTGTGATGTCTGGTACAAGTTTAGATGGTGTTGATGTGGTGCTGGCAGCCATTAGTAATAAACTGGTTGCTCAACAAGCCAACCATTTTTTACCTTATCCTCAAACCTTGCGTCAACGCATTTTAGCCGTTTGCCAAGGCCAACCTGTGACGTTGCATGAGTTAGGCTTATTAGATGCGCAACTGGGTGAACTCTATGCAAAAGCTATTATGGAATTATTAGCGAAAGCGCGATTAAGTGCTGCTGATATCACGGCGATAGGATGTCATGGTCAAACAATTTGGCATGAGCCAGAAAGTGATATCCCGTTTACCATGCAAATTGGTGATAACAATAGAGTGGTTGCCTTGACAGGAATAACCACTGTCGGGGATTTTCGTCGTCGTGATATGGCATATGGTGGGCAAGGTGCACCATTGGTTCCTGCATTTCATCTTGCAGTATTAGGCCATCCTACAGAAAAACGCATTGTGTTAAATATTGGTGGTATTGCCAATATTTCGCTGCTATTACCTGGCGTTGCAGTGAAAGGATATGACACAGGCCCTGGCAATATGCTGTTAGACAGTTGGAACTGGGTTCATAATCAGACAGCCTATGATGATAATGGGCAATGGGCAGCAACTGGAAATGTGAATACCCAATTATTACAGGAAATGCTGGCAGATCCCTATTTTTCTCGTTCAGCGCCAAAAAGTACTGGACGAGAATATTTTAATACCCAATGGTTACATTATCATTTGGCTAAAGTACCCAATGTATTTCCAGAGGATGTACAGGCAACTTTAGTAGAGCTAACCGCTATCAGTATTGCACAGCAAGTACAACTCAATGGTGGATGTGAGCGTTTATTGGTGTGTGGTGGCGGGGCAAAAAACGGTCAAATTATGCATCGTCTTGCCAGCTTATTACCCGGTACAGAAGTCTCGTTAACGGACAAATATGGTCTTAGTGGCGATGATATGGAAGCATTAGCTTTTGCGTGGTTGGCCGCACGAACAATGGCAAATGAACCCGGCAATTTACCTTCTGTTACAGGGGCATCACGAGAAACAATTTTAGGGGCGATTTATCCTACAAATCCTCGATAAGCGTGATATGCTGAGCACAGTATCTCAAAAGAGAGAGTGAAAAATGACAGATCTGGATTTTATTGATGTTGCTGATCTTCGACGTGAATATATGAAAGGTGGATTACGCCGTCATGAATTAACCGAACAGCCATTAGTTTTATTTGAAAAATGGCTTAAGCAAGCTTGTGAAGCTCGCTTAAGTGATCCAACTGCAATGTGTGTGGCAACCGTTGATGAAAATGGACAACCTTATCAACGCATTGTGTTGCTAAAGCACTTTGATGAAAAAGGTTTAGTTTTTTATACCAACTTAGGTAGCCGTAAAGCGAGTCATTTAGAACATAACCAAAGAGTCAGTTTACTCTTCCCTTGGTATCCTTTAGAGCGACAAGTCTGTTTTTTAGGGAAAGCTGAGAAACTTTCAGCATTTGAAGTCGTAAAATATTTCCATAGCCGTCCTAAAGATAGCCAAATAGCAGCTTGGGCATCAAAACAATCTTCTCGCATTTCTGCCCGTGGGGTGCTTGAAAGTAAGTTTTTGGAGTTAAAACAAAAATTTCAACATGGAGAAGTACCTCTACCCAGTTTCTGGGGAGGATATCGAGTCACTTTTGACTCTGTTGAATTTTGGCAAGGTAGAGAAAATCGTCTACACGATCGCTTTATATACCAAAAATCACCAGAAGGATGGTCTATTGAACGTTTAGCACCTTAATTGGGCTAATAAATTTGTATCAAAAAGGCTTTTTCTACTGGTACTTAATGTAGTGGCGCTTTATGCTATACCACTTGTGTTTCACTTATATTTTAAATAGACAAAAAACAATAAACCGATGGAGTCATTGATGTCTAGCAAGAACCTAATCACACAATTGCAGGAGCGTGGGCTTATCGCTCAGGTCACGGATGAGGCAGCTTTAGTGGAGCGTTTGGAGCAAGGTCCTATCGCTCTCTATTGTGGCTTCGATCCTACCGCTGATAGCCTGCACTTGGGGCATTTGGTTCCTTTGCTGTGTTTAAAACGATTCCAACTAGCCGGGCATAAGCCTGTGGCGTTGGTGGGTGGTGCAACGGGTCTTATTGGTGATCCTAGTTTTAAAGCCACCGAGCGCAAACTGAATACCCAAGATACTGTTCACGAGTGGGTAGAAAAAATTCGTAAACAAGTGTCACCTTTCTTAGATTTCGACCGTGGTGAAAACAGTGCGGAATTAGCAAACAACTATGACTGGTTTGGTCAAATGGATGTGCTAACCTTCCTGCGTGATATCGGTAAACACTTCTCTGTGAACCAAATGATCAACAAAGAAGCGGTTAAACAGCGTTTAAACCGTGACGATGTGGGGATCTCTTTTACTGAATTCGCTTATAATCTGTTACAAGCTTATGACTTTGCGTCATTAAACAAAAACCTCGGTGTCGAGTTACAAATTGGTGGCTCAGATCAGTGGGGTAACATTACTTCGGGTATTGATCTAACTCGCCGTTTCAACCAAAAACAAGTATTTGGTATGACAGTACCTTTAATTACCAAATCTGATGGTACTAAATTTGGTAAAACAGAAGGTGGTGCTGTTTGGTTAGATCCGAAGAAAACGAGCCCATATAAATTCTACCAATTCTGGATCAATACCGCGGATGCGGATGTGTATCGCTTCTTAAAATTCTTCACTTTTATGAGCATTGAGGAGATTAATGCACTGGAAGAGGAAGATAAAAACAGCGGTCAAGCACCTCGCGCCCAACGTGTGTTAGCAGAACAAGTTACACGTTTAGTTCATGGTGAAGAAGGTTTAACTGCCGCTAAACGTATTACCGATAGCCTATTTTCAGGAGCTATTGCAGATTTAACGCAAGCTGATCTTGAACAATTAGCGCAAGATGGTATGCCAACTATTGAGTTAGAAAAAGGCAATGATTTACAACAAGCACTGGTCAATGCAGAATTAGTTCCTTCTCGTGGTCAAGCTCGTACAATGATTGGCTCTAACGCAGTATCTATTAATGGCGAAAAACAGGATAATCCTGAATACATCTTTGAAGAAAAAGATTTCTTATTTGGTCATTATTCCATTTTACGTCGCGGTAAAAAACATTACTGCCTTGTTATCTGGAAATAATTGACAACAAAAGGGCAACAGTAGGTTGCCCTTTTTTGATAACAATAAATAAATGTGTATACCTCGCCTATGATAATAAAGCTTGGGTGTTGTGTGTATTCACAATAATCGGTTTATGTCATGAAAAATATACTCTCTATTCAATCTCATGTAGTTTTTGGTCACGCAGGTAATAGCGCTGCTGAATTTCCAATGCGCCGTATGGGGGTAAATGTTTGGCCTTTAAATACGGTTCAATTTTCCAACCACACACAATATCCAGAAAAATGGACGGGTTGTGTGATGTCGGCGGAGCATATCACTGAGATCGTTGATGGTATCGCTGCTATTGGTAAATTAGCACAGTGTGATGCGGTATTAAGTGGTTATCTTGGCTCGGCAGAGCAAGGCCGACGCATTGTTGATATTGTAAAAAAAGTCAAACAAGCTAATCCTAACGCATGGTACTTTTGTGATCCGGTTATGGGACATCCTGAAAAAGGTTGTATTGTGCCTCCAGAAGTTTCTGGCGTACTTTGTGAAGATGCCTTGCCCATCAGTGATATTATTGCACCCAACTTATTAGAACTTGAAACATTAGCTGGTGGAGCAACGCTGCATAATGTTGACCAATGTGTAAAAGCGGCCCGTCAATTATGCCAGCAAGGGCCTAAAATTGTATTAGTAAAACATTTATCACGAGCAGGCTTTCGTCATGATCGCTTTGAAATGTTACTGGTGACTGCAGATCACAGTTGGCATGTGAGCCGACCGCTGGTTGATTTTGGTGAACGTCAGCCTGTTGGTGTCGGGGATCTAACCAGTGGTTTAATGCTGGTGGATTTACTAAAAGGTGTTGAGCTAAAAACGGCATTAGAGCATGTTGCTGCTGCTGTTTATGAAGTGATGTTAAAAACTAAAGAGATGAATGAGTACGAGTTACAACTCGTCGCCGCTCAAGATCAAATGGTGCACCCAACCCATAACTTCTGTGCAACGCAGTTAGATTAATCATATTGTTAATATAAAGCGGAAGTCATTAATTTCCGCTTTTTATGTTTATTAATGAGACTCGCCTTTATAGCAATCTTACTCTTTTATTAATCCTTCCGTGACTAGTGCACTATGCACATTAGGACGTTGTGCAATGCGTGTTAGATAGTCTTGTAAATGGCTTAAGTCGGTTAAATCTAGCGCCACATGAGGTGCCCATTGACTTAACGTAAACAGATACGCATCCGCCACAGTAAAGTGATCACCACAAACACATTTTTGTTTGCTTAGTACATCATTAATATAAACAAATTTACTTTTTAGTTTGTTTTTTACCACAGGGAGATAACTTTCAGGCGTATCAGATGAAAATAGAGGGCTGTAGCCTTTATGAACTTCACTGGCAAGAAAGTTTAGCCACTCAATTTGATGATAACGTTCTAATGCTTTTGGTGGGGCAATAAGATTTCTATCTGGCTTCAGATCGGCAAGATACTGCACAATAGCAACACCCTCCGTTAAAATATCACCATTATCTAATTGAAGAACCGGAACTTGCCCTTTAGGGTTGATGGCAAGAAAATCTTTCCCTGACTCTGTTTTTTTGGTGCGTAAATCAATGCGCTCAATAGAAAAGTCGAGACCCGTTTCACGTAGAACGATATGAGGAGAAAGCGAGCAACTACCCGGCGTGTAGTACAATTTCATCTTAAATAACTCCCTATCAATGAGTGGTGATACCCGTGAAGATAAGAAATATCCTCACTAACATTAGATAATAAGGCGTTATAAGAATTTAGCAAACGCAAATCTGGCAAATAAAATAGGCTTTTGTAAATCTGTGAACAGTACAACTTATTCATGAAAAAAGAAAACCTCGAAGAATTTCGAGGTTTTCAGAAAGAATGTAATGAAATAAAGGGAAATTATTTCAACTCTAATTCATTCATTGCTGCAATGCTAAAACCACCGTCTACGTGAATGATTTCACCGGTGATCCCGCCAGATAAGTCAGAGCATAAGAAAGCTGCAGTATTACCCACATCTTCAGTAGTGACTGTGCGACGTAAAGGGGTGACAGATTCGCAATGGCTTAACATTTTACGGAAATCTTTGATACCAGATGCTGCTAAGGTACGAATTGGACCTGCAGAGATACCGTTAACACGAATACCTTCAGGACCCATAGCATTTGCCATATAACGTACGTTTGCTTCTAGAGAAGCTTTAGCTAACCCCATAACATTATAGTTAGGAATTGCACGCTCAGCACCGAGGTAAGTCAGCGTTAATAATGCAGAGTTTGGATTTAACATTGCACGGCTTGCTTTTGCCATTGCAACAAAGCTATATGCACTGATGTCATGGGCAATTTTAAAGCCTTCACGAGTGACAGCGTTAACATAGTCGCCATCTAATTGGTCAGCAGGTGCGAAACCGATAGAGTGAACAAAACCATCATATTTAGGCCAAACTTTTGCTAGCTCTGCATACATTGCGTCAATGCTTTCATCTTTTGACACATCACACTCTAATACGATGTTAGAATTTAATGAGGCTGCAAACTCTTCAACGCGAGGTTTGAGTTTTTCATTCTGATAAGTAAAAGCCAGTTCAGCGCCTTGATCATGCATGGCTTTGGCAATACCATAAGCAATTGATAATTTGCTCGCAACACCAGTAATCAGAATGCGTTTGCCGGTCATAAAGCCCATAGCTGTATCCTTGTTTGTTCGTAAATTGCGATAATAACATCATGCAGAATTTTATTTATCTGTTAGGTTATCACGCTTATTGTTAATAAATCGTGGCTGATTCTACCACGACATTTGTAAATTTGTTTAATTTCCCTTGCACCTCCGAGGAGTTGAAGGAAAAGGGTGAAATAATAAACAATTAATATGATGTTAATGCTGTTTAATATTAAGGTAAATCTTGTCGCCAAGCTTCTGCCGTAAGTGCTTCCCCAAAATGACTAGCCACTAATCGACGTGTCACTTCATGTAAAGGTGATGCTAATACCTCAGCGGTGTTACCACGCTCGACCACTTCACCATTATCCATCACCATGACTTTATCACTAATATGCTTAGTCATTCCTAAATTTTGTGTCACATAGATATAGGCAATTTCATGTGTCTCTTGTAGCTCTAACATCAAATTAATAATTTGTGAACGTAAAGACATATCTAAAGAGGCAATAGCTTCATCCGCTATAATCACCTGTGGCTGTAAAATAAGTGCACGAGCTAAGGCGATCCGCTGGCGTTGTCCTGAGGCAAACATATGTGGATAGTAATTAGCATGTTCTGGTAATAGTCCTACTTGCCGCAAAGTTTGATAAATGCGTTTTTCTCGCTCTATGCCACTAAGTTCGGTATTAAGTCGTAATGGTAAGTCTAATGTTTGCCCAATACGCTGACGTGGATTGAGTGAGTTTGTGGGATCTTGAAATATCATCCGAATGCGTTGACTACGATAAGAGTAATCGCCAAAACTTAATTGATGACCGTTTATAAAAATATCACCACCCGTTGGCTCTGTAACGCCGGATAACATTCTAGCTAATGTTGATTTACCTGAACCATTAGCGCCAATAATCGCCAGTGTTTGCTTCGGTTCAAGAGTGAAACTCACCGGTTTTACCGCTTTCAACTGCTGGCGATGGAATAATCCTGTACGGTAACGAAATGTTTTTGATAAGTTTTTGACTTCAAGTAATTTATCGAACATCTGTCGTCTCCACATTTAATGGGAAATGACAAGCCACCGCATGATTTTTAAATGCACGTAATCGAGGTGCTTCAATACATTGACGTTGTGCATAAGGACAACGAGGGCCTAAACGGCACCCAACAGGTAGGTGCTCTAAAGAGGGGATCGCACCGGGTAGCGTATTTAAACGGCTTTTATGAGGCAAAGAGTTAGTAAAATCAGGAATAGAGCGGATAAGGGCTTGTGTATAAGGATGATAGGGGGTAACCAATAGTTCTTCAGGTATGGCGGTTTCCACTGTCTGACCACAATACATGACCGTAATTTTACTGGCTAATTTACTCATCCACTGCAAATCATGGCTAATTAATAAAATAGTCATATTATTATTTTGATTTAAACGGGTGAGTAAACGAAATATTTGTGTTTGCGTTGCCGGCTCCATCGCATTAGTTGGTTCATCGGCAATCAGTAAACGGGGTTGGTTAGCAATGGCAATGGCTATCATCACTTTTTGGCATTCACCCTCGGTTAACTCATAAGGATAGCTACGCATGATATCTTTATGATCTTTAATACCAACCCGATGAAGTAACTCAATTGCACGGCGTTTTCGCCAATGAAAACGTTGCCACCAGTGGCCTTTAAATGTCCAACCAGGGATTGCTTGAATAAGCTGGTGTTCAATTTTGGTCGCCGGATCAAGACAAGATTGAGGCTCTTGGAAAATCATCGACACATTATGACCAATTACCCGACGACGTGCTCTTGGTGACAATTTAAGTAAATCAATATCATCGAACCGAAAGCGATCCGCAGTCACTTTAATATTATCTTTAGTCACGCCACAAATTGCCTTAGCGATCAAACTTTTTCCGGAGCCAGATTCACCGACTAAACCTCTCACTTCTCCCTCACTGAGGGTAATGGAAACGCGATCTACCGCTTTTACTGGGCCATCGGGCGTCATAAATTCAATAGTTAGGTTGCGTATGTCTAATAACGGCATTATTCCACCCCCTCATTAATGGCACGTTGTAAGCCATCCCCTAATAAATTGACAAGTAATACACTGATCATAATGGTGGCTCCGGGGATAAGGACTGTCCAAGGTGCTGCATAGATTAACTCTAGGGAATCGCCGAGCATCGCCCCCCATTCAGGTGAAGGTAATTGAGCGCCTAAATTCAGAAACCCTAATGCCGTGATATCTAATATTGCGATAGAAAAAGCCCGAGTTAATTCAGAAACCAATACTGGGGTAATATTCGGCAATACGGTATACCATAAAATAGAGATATTTGATGCGCCATCAAGACGCGAGGCAATAACGTACTCTTTATTTAATTCATCATTTACCGCTGAATAGATCATTCTCACTAAGCGGGGGAGTAGTGCTAGCCAAATTGCTATCATGGCGTGCTCTAAACTTGCCCCCACAAAAGCGACCACAATAATGGCTAATAAGAGTGATGGAATGGATAACAGTGTATCTAAAATATGATTTAACACTGCGGATTTTAGGCCATGGGTCATTCCTGCAAGGCAACCCATAATTAACCCCATCAGTGTCGCCGCAAAGGTGACAATAAAAGCGCCACCAAAGGTCATACTCGTACCAATTAAAATACGGCTAAAGACATCGCGCCCTAAATCATCAGTACCAAAAAAGAAGGTGACATTACCGTTTTGATACCAAGAAGGTGGTGTTAATTGATGACCGAAGAATTGTTGGTCGAGTGCATAAGGCGCAATATAAGGACCAACAATACTTAATATTAACAGGAAGATAACACCATAAAAGCCCACCATGGAGAGAATATCTTTAGAAAAACATTGCCAAATCACCGCAGCTGGTGATGGTGTTTTTTTCTCTTTATAAAACTGGCTATCTAAAGGCATATCCCACCTTGTGTTTCATTGGATTACTCATCGCACCGACAATATCTGATAACACATTGACGATGATAACCATTGAACCAACAACCATAACACCGGCTGAAATAGCCGAATAGTCTTGTTGGCGAATGGCCGTTACTAGCCAACGGCCTAATCCTGGCCAGTTAAAAACAATTTCGGTCACCATCGTTAGTGTTAACATGGTAGAAAACTGTAAGCCTAATTTGGGAATAATAGGGGGTAATGCATTATGTAGAATATGACGGCGAATAATAGTAAAGCGTGATAAGCCACGGGTTGCCGCTGCTTTCACATAATTCTCGACCATGATCTCTTCTGTACTATTACGCATCAACCTAATGACTTCCGTAGTAGGAGCAATAGCTAGTGTAGTCACGGGTAGAATTAAATGTTGCAAAACGTTTATGATCATCTGTTGACGATAAGGCGAATCCGATAGCCAAGCATCAACGACTGCGATCCCCGTTATAGGCTGTAAGTTATACAGTAAATCAATACGGCCTGAAACAGGTAGCCAACCTAGCTTTAATGAAAAGAAAAGTGTCAGTAATAATGCAAGACCAAAGACCGGAACTGAAAAGCCCAAAAGTGCGAGATGACTAATAAAAGTATCCGCAGGTTTATTGCGCCATACACCCGCGATGATCCCCGCAGGAATGCCGATAAGCAGGGCAAAGATAAATGCCAGTGCACATAACTCCATAGTGGCAGGAAATGCTTCAATAAGTTGTGCTTTAATGGGTTCGCCATTAATTGAAGAAATTCCAAAATCAAAATGGAACATATTGTGGGTATAAAAAAAGTAGGCATCAAATAAAGAAGCACCACTTAACGGCCCATTGGGTGTGTAATAGCTGAGACTAAAACTCACCAGTGACAAGAAAAAGAGCGTCACAATTAATAACAGTAAGCGACGTATCGAGTAGATAATCATGGGTTTGTTGTAGCCTCTTGGTTGTGACTATCCTCATCAACTTCTGCTTCGCGATACACACCGGCAAAAGAAGCGTTACCAAATGTACTTAATACAAGTCCTTTAATATCATAACGATAAGCCTGCATACGTAAAGAATTAGCTAATGGTAAAACCGGTAGCTCTTGCGCTAAAATATCTTGTGCTTGGTGATAATAGTCTATACGAGAGGCCAGTTGTTGGCTATAAAGCGCCTGTTGTAGCACATTGTCAAATGCCGGTGAGCACCAATGACTTAAATTGGTTTGCGAACTAATAGCCGCACAACTAAATAATGGGCGGAAAAAACTATCGGGGTCGTTACTGTCCGTTGACCATCCTGATAAAGTCATATCATGAGTTCTATCCATCAAACTGGTTTCTTGATAGCGACCTTCTATAGGTCGAATATTCATTTGAATACCTACTTGGGCTAAATCAGCTTGAATTAATTCAGCCATTTTTAACGGGCTGGGATTATAAGATTGCGGAGCACTGGGAACCCAAAGGTTTAATTTAAGTCCTTCAAGTCCCAACTCTTTTAATATTTGCTTCGATTTTTCAGGGTTATATTCGGTAATTTTAGCGCGATTATCATAAGCCCAAGAGGCACGAGGTAAAACCGATGCGGCTGTTTCAGCCGTACCGTAATAAATAGATCCCATTAGTCGTTCATTATTAATCGCATAAGCGATGGCTTGACGCACTTTTAGATCGTTAAACGGTGGCTTATTAGTATTAAACGCAAGATAAGCAATATTCATTCCTGAACGTAATGTAAGGCGTAAACGAGGATCATCACGTAAGACCTTTAATTGGCTTGCCGCAGGATAGGCCAAAACATCACACTCTCCCGTTAAGAGTTTAGATATACGTCCAGTACCGCCTGCACCCGTGTCTATAACCACTTGTTGCATTTTGGGCTGACCTTTCCAGTATTGCTCATTTCTCAGTAATCGAACAAATTGGCCTGGCTGAAATTCATCAAGATAAAAAGGCCCTGAGCCTACAGGTTTCCAATCAAGTTGCGATTGATTACCCGATTTTTCAAGGTTACTGGCATATTCTTCTGAAAGGATAGGCGCATAATGGGTTGCTAAATGCCATAAAAATGAAGCATCAGGAGATTTTAGATTAAATTCAACGGTGTATTTGCCTAACTTTTTAATTGATTTGATATTATCCGCCAAACTTAAACTATCAAAATAGGGGTATTTACCACCATTAACTTGATTATAAGGATTATTGGCAGAAAACATGCGCTCAAAACTAAAGATAACATCGTCTGCGGTGAGTTTACGTGTAGGCGTAAACCAAGGTGTTGTCTGGAATGACACATTTTTACGCAAATAAAAGCGATAAGTTGCGCCATTATCGAGAGACTCCCAACGTGCGGCAATTTCAGGGATCAAGCGATAGGTATAAGGGTCAACATCTAAAAGACGATCGTAAAGTTGCGCGGCTAGGGGATCAATAATTAATCCACTACTCGAAAGTTGAGGATTAAACGTATTTACACTGCCATCAACACAATAGACAAAGCCATTTTGATGAATGTTTGTAGGCTCTTGCGCGACAGATAGCTCTGTAGCTTTGGTAGCTATCTCTGCCATACAAGTCATACTTATTGAAGCCAGTAGCATAGTACTAATAAGTAAAATAGGGCGCATAATTATGTCTTTTAGATAAACGATTTGGCTATTGTAACTTAAAAAACTGGCTAGCCCAAAATTGTCAAAAAAAACAAATTGAGAAAAATTCTCAATAAAAAGCTTTACAAACGCTAATGATAAAGATTATCATCCGTATTGTCCTTTGGCGATAGAGGTTTTTCGCACAAGGGCACGACATTGCTCACATTGCTTCCAGTATTATTTTACTAGCCAGCTCGGGTGCTGGCTTTTTTTTTGTCTGTATTTCATTCTGTCTTTGCTCATCTTATACAAAACTAGACCGACAATTTTATGTGATGTTTTTTTATTAATCCGCGTAATTGATCATAGCTCAATGCTAATTTTTCTGCCGCCATCTTCTGGTTATAACGACTCTCTTTCAATGCTTGCTCTAGTAAGTTTTTTTCTGTGCTATGTTGCCACTGGCGTAAATCTAGCGGTAATGGTGGTAATGAAAAGATCATCTCCTTTTGAGGCTGAGGTTGCTCAGCTATGGTTGAAGACGAAAAGCGCGCAAAAGGGTCGATAATAATATTATCCAGTTCACGCTCACTGGTGCCATGGCGATAAACAGAACGTTCAACCACATTTTTTAGTTCGCGAATATTCCCCGGCCAACGGTAATCTAAAAGAATTTGGCGGGCATTGTCACTAAAACCGGGGAAAAAGGGCAACCCTAACTCTTGGCACATAGCAATCGCAAAGTTTTCAGCCAGTAGCATAATATCGGCTTTACGCTCTCTTAAAGGGGGCAGGCGAATTACGTCAAAGGCCAATCTATCCAGTAAATCAGCACGAAATTTACCCTCGTCCGCCATTGCCGGTAGATCTGCGTTAGTGGCACAGATAAGGCGCACATCGACATGCAGCGATTGACTACCTCCCACTCGTTCTAAATGGCCATACTCAATAACGCGTAGCAACTTTTCTTGTACCAGCATCGGTGCAGTGGCTAGCTCATCAAGAAAAAGAGAGCCGCCATCGGCACGCTCAAAACGTCCTTGATGGCGGTTTTTCGCTCCGGTAAATGCCCCCGCTTCATGACCAAACAGCTCTGAATCAAGCAAATTATCGTTTAATGCCGAACAGTTAATGGAAATAAATGGTCCTTGCCACCAAGGTGATAAATAGTGTAATCGATGAGCGATAAGCTCTTTACCAGTACCACGTTCACCAATAATCAACACCGGTTTTTTGAGTTGAGCGAGGGCTGAGGTTTGTTCTAAAACATCGATAAAATGACTATCAACACCAATTATTGTCTCTAAATTCTCTTGCATTGGTTAAAATCACCATATTGAGGTATTTCTCACCAGTCTATCAGTAGTGTGAAAAATAGGCGAGGAAAAATAAAATGTTATTTATTAATGTGTTAAGTTGTTTTGAAAAGTTGGCACGCAAATTGTATTAACTATAGCAACTGGGCGTTATTGTTAATAACGCTATTTAATCAACACTCAAGGCTATTATTTATCATAGCTATTAAGGATAACATCATGGGTATATTTTCACGTTTTGCTGATATTATTAATGCCAACATCGCTTCTTTGCTGGATAAAGCAGAAGATCCTGAAAAAATGATCCGCTTAATGATCCAAGAAATGGAAGACATGTTAGTTGAGATCAGAACAACTTCTGCACGCACGCTAGCAGAGAAAAAAAGCTTAGAGCGCCGTATTGAGCAAGCAGAAAAACAAATTAAAGATTGGCAAGATAAAGCGGAACTCGCGCTGATTAAAGATAAAGAAGATTTAGCACGTGCGGCGTTAATTGAAAAACAACGTGTTGCTTCAATGTGCGATACCTTAAAACACGAACTAATTATCATTGATGAAACATTAGATCGCCTTAAAGGTGAAATCAGTGAATTAGAAAATAAACTGACAGAAACGCGTGCTAAACAGCAATCGTTAGTGGTTCGCCACCAAGCTGCAAACTCTTCACGTCAGGTTCGTCGTCAATTAGATAGCGGTAAAATGGATGCGGCAATGGCGCGCTTTGAACAATTTGAGCGTCGAATTGATCATATGGAAGGCGAAGCGCAAAGCTATGGATTAGGTAAAGAAAAATCATTAGAACAACAGTTTGCTGAGCTGAAAGCCGATGATGAAATTAGCGCGCAATTAGCGGCATTAAAAGCTAAAATCAATACTAATAAAGAGTAACAGCAAGCGTAATAACCATCTTATAAAGGATATGTAATGGGCTATATATTTCTGGGAATACCACTGACAATTTTTGTGTTATTTATTCTTCCTATTTGGTTATGGTTGCACTATAACAGCCAAAAAGGGGGAGGGAAGGTTCAGTTAACCCAACAAGAAATGCAGCGACTGAGCGCGCTGGTGGATAAAGCTCAGCAAATGCAGGAACGCATTAAGACATTAGAAGATATTCTTGATGCAGAACATCCTAACTGGAGGCAATCATAATGACGATGCAGAGCAAATCATTGTATCGCTTGCCACAAGAAGGCATGATCCGTGGCGTATGTGCTGGGCTTGCCCATTATTTTAATATTCCTGTGCTATTAGTCAGGGTTATTGCGGTGATTGCACTCTTTGCTGGTTTTTTTGGCTTAACCATTGTTGTTTATCTTGTTTTAAGTTTCTTTATGGAGCCTGCACCTGATAATTATAACCAACATCAGGAACAGCAAGAGGATTTAAAAGCTATTTTAAAAGAAGTGGATAGTCAATTAACAAAAGGTGAAAAACGTTTACAACAAATGGAACGTTATATTACTTCTTCGACTTATCAGCTCAATAAACGCTTTCAAGATTTATAATTTTCTTGCCACTTAATCTAATATGACGCTCCAATACTAGGAGCGTCTTTATTTGGATATAAACCATTTGCTTATTAAGGAGGAATGATGAATTCCACTTTGATACCGACAACCGTTAAAACAAATAAACTCACTAAATGGGCGAAAAAAGGGGTAACATTTGCTTTAATGTTATTAACTTTATTTGGGCCAGCCGCAATAACCGGCGGTATATTAAAACGTGTGAGTTATAGACCGTTACGTTGGTTGGTTCTATTGATAGCTGAGCCTATGATAAAAATGGGGCTAGATAAGTTATCGCGTCACGTGTCTTGGGAGAAACATGAAACGCTTACAAAATGAACTAACTGCA
This sequence comes from Proteus sp. G3927, assembly GCF_963894685.1. Lineage (NCBI taxonomy): Bacteria > Pseudomonadati > Pseudomonadota > Gammaproteobacteria > Enterobacterales > Morganellaceae > Proteus > Proteus sp. G3927. Next base: position 18,511 of record NZ_CAWQGX010000010.1, read on the forward strand.
CTGATTAATCGAGGCGTAGATAGGCATTTACGCCTCGCTGTTACAGGGTTAAGCCGCAGTGGTAAAACAGCCTTTATTACCTCTTTAGTCAATCAACTCACCAATGTACATAGTGGGGCGCGTTTACCTTTATTTTCTGCGGCACGCAACCAACAGTTATTAGGGGTTAAACGTATACCGCAACATAACTTAAGTATTCCACGCTTTACTTATGATGAAGCTATGGAGTCACTTTACCATACGCCACCCAGCTGGCCTGTTCCCACTAAAGGTGTCAGTGAAATACGTTTGCAATTACGCTATCGCTCTCATGAGTCTTTAACGCGTTTTATAAAAGAGACTTCATCGCTCTATTTAGAAATTGTTGATTATCCCGGTGAATGGCTACTTGATTTACCTATGCTTGAGCAAGACTATTTTGAATGGTCTGAGCAGATGAATAGAGTTAATCAACAACGAACGGCACCTGTGCAACAGTGGCAGTCGTTAATAAAAAAATGTGATCCCTTTGCCCCTGCTGATGAAACGCTGTTAGCCGAGATCGCCGCAGCTTATACTGAATACTTATTAGCCTGTAAAAAACAGGGACTACATTTTATTCAACCGGGACGCTTTGTTTTACCGGGGGAATTATCCGGTGCACCTGTTTTACAATTTTTCCCTTGGGCTGACTTAACGCAATACGATAGTGCTAAATTAAAAAATGCCGATAAAAAAACGAATATTGGTATGTTAAAAAAGCGCTATGAATATTATGGTCAACATATTGTAAAAGGATTTTATCGCGACCATTTTCAAGGGTTTGACAGACAAATTGTCTTAGTCGATTGCCTACAACCCCTAAATCAAGGTGCGGATGTTTTTAATGATATGAGACAAGCGCTCACACAATTAATGCGCAGCTTTCATTATGGCAAACGAACCTTATTAAGACGTTTATTCTCCCCCTGTATTGATAAACTGCTATTTGCAGCCACTAAGGCTGACCATATCACGCCAGATCAGCATGAAAATTTAGTCTCTTTGTTACAGCAACTTATTCAAGATGCGAAACAGAATGCTATTTTTGAAGGAATAAGCATTGATTGTATGGGGCTTGCTTCTATTGCTGCGACAGAAAGTGGCATTGTCGATCATCATGGTGAAAAAATCCCAGCCGTAAAAGGCTACCGACTAACGGATAATCAGCCGCTCGTTTATTTTCCAGGAGAAGTTCCTAAGAGATTGCCTGAAAAGGCATTTTGGCAAAAGCAAGGATTTAGTTTTGAATCTTTCCGGCCTCAACAAATATCGAGAGACAGTGCCGTTCCCCATATTCGTATGGATAGTGCCTTGGAGTTTTTATTAGGGGATAAACTAAAATGAATGAGCCATTAAAATCACGTATTGATTTTAAACAATCAACCTTACAAAACGAAGAAATTAGCTTAAAAAAAGGGCTTGATTTCAATCAAGATGAACAATTTGTTCCCTACAATCCGCAATTAGAGGCACAGGAAAATGAAGGGCGTTTAGAAGGTGAGATCCAATCGGCCCTAAAGCCTAGAAAAAGTTTATGGAAACGCTTAATAACAGTGGCGAGTACTATTTTAGGTGTCAGTGTTATTGCTCAAGCGGGACAGTGGATCTATCAATCATGGATAAATTCTGATTGGATTGCTTTAGGCGCAGCCAGTGCGGGAGGATTAATTGTTATTGCGGGTATGGGATCGGTAATTACTGAGTGGCGTCGTATTTATCGTTTACGCCAACGGGCTGACGAGCGTGATAAAGCGAGAGAATTACTCTATAGTCATGCAATAGGGAATGGTCGCCCTTTTTGTGAAGATTTAGCCAAACAAGCAGGTATTAATTCACAACATCCTGCTTATATTCGTTGGCAAAGTACATTACATGATACGCATAACGATAGAGAAATTTTAGAATTATATAGCCAATTAGTACAACCGATTTTAGATAAGCAAGCACGGGCTGAAATTAGTCGTTCTGCAGCGGAATCAACCCTTATGATTGCAGTAAGTCCATTAGCAATGGTGGATATGGCGTTTATTGGTTGGAGAAATATTAGGTTAATTAATCGTATTGCACAAATATATGGTATTGAACTTGGTTACTATAGCCGACTAAAGCTATTTCGCTTGGTACTCGTCAATATTGCGTTTGCTGGGGCGACTGAATTAGTGAGAGAAGTGGGAATGGATTGGCTTTCACAAGATTTGGCTGCTCGGTTATCCACGCGTGCCGCTCAAGGCATTGGCGCTGGATTATTAACTGCCCGATTGGGAATTAAAGCAATGGAGTTATGCCGTCCATTACCCTGGATTGATAATAAGCCTAAATTGAGTGACTTTAGAAAAGAGCTTATTGGTCAATTAAAAAATACATTAGGTAATAAGAAGAAAGAGTGAGTTACCTATCAATATATTCTTTAATTCAATATAAATTGAATAGCCTCAACAATAAGTATTATTGTTGAGGTTTTTTTATCGCTAAATTAATTGTTAGTGTATATAAAAGTGATGTGTGTATGGGCAAGGAAATAATTTATTTCTATCAAAAAATATACATTTTATTGTTGTAAAGTTAGTTGGTATTACATTGGTAAAAAAATAGTTATAAGTAAAGATTAATAGCTTTAAGGTGTTTATTTAACTTATTGTATTTATTTGATTTTATTTTTTAACATTTAGCTAACGTTTTTTCTTTTTTTGATAGTAAAGCTTATCAACTTTAGTATGATAAATAGCGTCAACATAATATAAATGTATAACTGCGATGATATTTAATATTAAATTATTAGCTGGTTAGTATTTTTTATAATAGTGTTTTTATATTAGTTTATATCTAAAGTACGAGGAAAGAAAAATGAAGATTGAAACAATAAAAAAACTTTCAAAACAAAGACGCAAGTTTTATATTGGTTCTTCTTTGAATATTACTCATATTAACCGTCAATTGGCCTTTTTAACGCCTATTTTGGATGATGCAATTGATAAAATAAAATATGCACAACAAAAGCAAGTTATATTATCACCAATTAAAGAAACGGCACAGATCTTTGAGTATGTAAAAAACAATAATAAAAAGAAAGCAGCGATATATGCACTAGATTATCTCATTTTTTGTTTTTCTCATGGTTGTTGTACAATCAAAAAATTTATAAGAAGAGAACTTATGTTTTTATTGGAAAGGATCAAGCATTTTATCGCTTATGAGTTAAAAGAGATCATTCAACCTTCAACATTTTTCTGTTTTAATTTTTTAAAAGCGTTAAAAAAGCATTTATAATCAAAATATCACCTCTTTTGTGTAAAAATAAATGCTAATAGTGTCAACTTTTGCTGACAAAGCCCTTTATTTAATTGATATTAATGTATAATATCAGCAATTAGTTCAGGGGCACTCAGTATTAAGAAGGTTTAAAATGCGCTTAGAAGTTACCTGTAAAGATCGCATCGGGTTAACCCGCGAATTACTCGATCTGCTTGTATTAAAAAATATCGATTTGCGTGGAATTGAAATCTTTCCTATTGGTCTTATTTATCTAAATTTTTCGCAAATCGATTTTAATATATTTCAACCTTTAATGGCTGAAATCAGAAGAATTGAGGGGGTTATCGATGTTCGTACTGTGGCTTTTATGCCATCAGAGCAAGAGCATCGAGCTATGTGGACACTATTAGAATCAGTACCTGTCCCTGTCTTTTCTATTAATACCAAAGGTCAAATTAAGTTATTAAACCCAGCTACACGGCATCTGTTTGAATTAGATGAAAATGATAAAAATGAAAAATCTTTTAACCAACTGATACCTAACTTTAATATCCATCGCTGGTTAGAACAAAAAGATCCTCATGCTGAAATTATCTCCATCAAATTAAAAAAACAACATTTTGATATGGAGATTGTGCCAATAAAACTGACTGATGATAATCAGTTTAATCATTGTGTTGGTGCACTTATTTTATTGAAATATCGCGGAATAATTCATGAGCATCCGAAATTAATTGTTAATGATAATTCGGGGTTTGAACAAGTTATTGCTGTTAGCACCCCCATGAAACAATTAGTTGAACGCGCTAAGAAAATGGCAAAAATGGATGATCCTTTATTATTAGTGGGGGATACGGGGACGGGCAAAGATCTATTTGCTAAAGCTTGCCACTTATTAAGTCCTCGAGCCAGAGAGCCATTTTTAGGTCTTAACTGTGCCTCTATGCCTGATGATGTGGTTGAAAGTGAGTTATTTGGTTATGCGGCAGGTGCATATCCTAATGCTATCGAAGGTAAAAAAGGCTTTTTTGAACAAGCCAATCGAGGCACTGTTTTGCTGGATGAAATTGGCGAAATGTCGCCACAAATGCAAATTAAACTCCTGCGTTTTTTAAATGATGGTACTTTCCGTCGTGTTGGGGAAGAGCACGAAGTTAAAGTTGATGTTCGAATAATTTGTGCAACACAAAAAAACTTATGGGAATTAGTACAAAAAGGGCTATTTAGGGAAGATCTCTACTATCGACTTAATGTATTGACATTAACTCTACCACCGCTACGGGAAAGAAAAGCGGATATCATGCCGTTAGCACTGCATTTTATTAATCAATATTGTTTAGAGCAGAAAGCATCAAAACCTGTTATTTCCCCTGATTTATCTGCTTATTTAGTACAATATGGCTGGCCTGGTAATGTTCGCCAATTAAGAAACACAATTTATCAAGCCATGGCTCAGTTAGTAGGCAATACATTGCGACCTCAAGATATCGCCTTGCCTGAGCATACTGCGGATACTTTATTTGATGAAGATTTGCTTGAAGGCTCGTTAGATGAAATGACTAAGCGATTTGAAGCTTCTATTTTAAGGCGTCTATATCGTGATTATCCAAGTACACGTAAACTGGCTAAACGTTTAGGTATTTCTCATACCGCGATCGCAAATAAATTACGTGAATATGATTTAACAAGTAAAAAAGCGGATAAAACAGAGAAATAATATTATATTACAATGTGTTAATGGTTTTTATTTAAATAAACGGGCTATATTAGCCCGTTTGTTTTTTACATTACTCGGTATGAATAACGTTATTATCAATTATTTTAGTACAGCTAATGCTGCGTCATAATTAGGTTCAGTGGTGATTTCATCAACTAATTGGGTGTAGATAACGTTGTTACTTTCATCAAGTACAATCACAGCACGGCTAGTTAATCCCGCTAAAGGACCTGATGTAATCGCGACACCGTAGTTTTCTTTAAATTCCGCACCACGCATTGTTGATAATGTGACAACATTATCTAAACCTTCAGCACCGCAAAAACGTGCTTGTGCAAAAGGTAAATCTGCTGAAATACACAGTACAACGGTATTATTTAATTCGTTGGCTACTTTATTAAATTGGCGAACACTCGCTGCACAAACACCAGTATCTACACTTGGGAAAATATTTAATACTTTACGTTTGCCGGCAAATTGCGCTAAAGAAACATCATTTAGATCTTTACCTACTAAAGAAAAATCGGCTGCTTTTTGGCCTACAGTGGGGAAATTTCCAGCTAAAGTCACCGCATTACCTTGTAAAGTCACTTGATGTGCCATTGTTGTTCTCCTTTGTTACTTATTGAACTAACCATTATTAATACTAAATTATTAACGATAATATTCGTTAATGCGTAACCATGATTAAAATTTGTCTACATCTCTAAAATAAAAGAGTGAAAACGGTAAAATTGATAAAATTTTTGCAATCAGTGATTGTGCCTTTTTATCAGGCTTTTATAATTATTAAGTTAACTCGCTTATAGACTACAGGACGAAACAGACATGCGCAAAATATTCGTTATATCATGTGCACTTGTCGTTCAAGGATTGCTCATATCACAGGCTAATGCGGCAGTGGTGCCATCAGGAACGATACTCGACAAAAAACAGGAAGTAGTGCGACATTTAAAAGATGAACCCGCATCACTTGATCCCATTAATGCCGTAGGTTTAACGGAGGCTCAAGTTCAACGAGACTTATTTGAAGGATTAGTGATAGAAGATGAGCGAGGGCGTCCCATTCCTGGAGTGGCACAATCATGGCGAACAGAAGATAACCGGGTTTGGATTTTTACATTACGTGATAATGCTAAATGGTCAAATGGCGAAAAGGTGACGGCTTCTGACTTTGTTTATAGTTGGCAAAGATTAGTTGATCCAAAAAATCTTTCTCCTTTTGCTTGGTATGCAGCCCTAGCTTCTATTGAGAATGCCCAAAAAATTATTGATGGTAAATTAAAACCAACCGCGTTAGGTGTGGAAGCCATTGATGAAAAAACGTTAAAAGTTACCTTAGAACGACCTGTTCCTTATTTCCCTAGTTTAGCGACCAATTTTTCACTTTATCCTGTACCTAAACACACAATCGAAAAATACGGTTCAGAATGGATCAAAGTAGGTAATTTAGTCGGCAATGGGGCTTTTATACTAAAAGATCGCGTTGTGAATGAGAAAATTGTGTTAACGCCAAACCCTTACTATTGGGATCACCACAATACGGTGTTAACCAAAGTCACTTTTGTGCCTATTAATCATGAATCACAAGCGACTAAACGTTATTTAGCTGGGGATATTGATATTACAGAGTCTTTTCCTAAACACTTATATCACAAATTGATGAAAGATATTCCTGAGCAAGTGTATATCCCTGAGCAGTTAGGTACTTACTATTATGCATTTAATACACAAGCAGGGCCTACCAAAGATATTCGGGTTCGCAAAGCGTTAGCTATGGCGATTGATAGAAAAATTATTACAGACAAAGTCCTTGGTACTGGAGAAAAATCAGCGAATCGCTTTACTCCTGATGTGACGGCTAATTTTACACCTGAGCCAACGCTATATGATGAATACAGTCAGGATGAATTAGATAGCCAAGCAAAAATATTGTTATCAGCAGCCGGCTATGGTCCTCATAATCCTTTAACTCTCTCTCTGCTTTATAATAATTCAGAAAATCATCAAAAGATCGCCATTGCTGTTGCTTCTATGTGGAAGAAAAAGTTAGGCGTAAAGGTAAACTTACGCAATCAAGAGTGGAAAACTTATATTGATAGTCGTAATTCAGGTGATTTTGATGTGATAAGAGCGTCATGGATAGGCGATTACAATGAACCCTCCACATTTTTATCTTTATTAGGCTCTAAGCATGCTGGAAACATCCCAAAATATCAGAGCCAGCAATATGATGAGATTTTAGTCCAAGCCAATATGACGACAGATGAAGAGGAAAGAAATCGTCTCTATAATCGTGCAGAACAGGTTATTGCGGAAGAGGCGCCTATTGCCCCTATCTATCAGTATACTAATGGGCGTCTAATTAAACCTTGGCTAAAAGGTTATCCCATTGAGAATCCTGAAGATGTCGCTTATAGCCATATGCTGTATGTTATAAAGCATTAAATAAGTGTTACAGGCAATAAGATAAGAAAGCCAAAATATTAGCAAAGAGTACGTAATGATTATTGCGTACTTTTTTTTAGGGGAAGAGAGATAGAGAAAAAAAATCCCTCTGTTATGCAACAGAAGGAGACTCAAAAGGAATAAACATTGCAAAATTATGTTAATATAATTTTGCATGAATGTTTTGACTAATCGTGCAGTTGATGCAAAGTATAAATTTATACTTTTTATTTATAGGTATAACTACTTAATATAGCTTTATAATTATAATTTCAGTGGTCAGTAAACGTATTTTAACAACAAATAAAATTGATAAGATTATTTTTAACTTATGTTATCGTTTATTTATAAAACATTAAAAACGATAGCCTAGGGATAATTGGATACTATTTAGTCTAATATTATGTTTGTTTGACTCAGTATCTGAATGTAAATAGCCAAGATTAATGCCTAGATTTTTTCTAAGGCTATAATCAATACCCGCTTGAAACATCACATTGGTGGTGTCGACGATAATGGTATCGGTTACCGCAACGCCTGAATAACTTTTATCAACTCGATATTTTAATTTTTTAGGCCCCATTTGGGCGTAGATAGCCAAAGAAGGTGTAATTCGATACGTTGGGCCTATTAACAATGCAGAAACCTTTGCATGTTCATCTTTTGTGCCTAGTTTAAGTGAGCTAGCGTCTATAAAATGGCTTTGATGTGTTGACTTGATATGCAGTAATGAAAGTAACATTCCCCAGTGAATATCGGATCCATAGTGATAACTTATTATTGCACCATTTGCTTTGTGGTTTTTTATTTTTCCATATATGTAACCGCCATAAATTGCCTGATTATTCTCAAAAGCATGTAGTGATGGAGAGAAAGGTAAAATAAAGCTTATAAATAAAATAAGATTTTTTTTCATTATCGCGTATCTAATTTGTTGGAGATGGCGATATTTTTAGTGAGTTAATAACATATTTCAAGTTAATTTCTTTGGAATGATTCTTAAAAAAAACTAGCATTCTTATTGAGTTAAAAGAAATTATTTTGGTATTAATAGAAGGGTAATTACTATAATCTTAGATAATATAAGATATTTTATAAATAATCGTTATTATTATTGGATCTTATTTATAATTTATAGCTAAAGGAAAGCGTAATAATAGCGAAATAAACAATGGATCCGAAAATCCATTGTTTAGCTAGTGAGTTATTTACTTTTTATCTAAGATCTCAACCAGTGTATATTTGATGCTTGGTGCATCCGCAGGAGGATTAGGAATATCTGTAACTTTGACTTTTACTTTGTACTGCGTTCCCGCTTGGTAATCAAATCCTTCGATATTTTGATAGAAGAGAGACCATTCACCAGCAGGTAATTCTTTTACTTTCATGCATTTCATTGGTGCAACACCAACACAATCATAAAGCTGAGAGTCAATAAGCAGTGTTTTTGTCGAATCGTTCATAACTTGGGTGTTGGTTCCTGTCGCTGTATTGCATCCTGCTAAAAGTAAAAATAAAGGAATGGTGAGAAACTTTTTCATATTAATAGCCTTATTTCAGGGGCGACAAATTAATTTAATATTTACGTTTATTTTAAGCAAATTTCATTTTTATGACTAATATCTAGTGCCAATCGATAACCTAAATATAGGCATATATTGAAAAATCTATCATAACCTAATAATTAATGCTTATTTTAGTGTAAAAATCTTAAAGTAAAAAATATTTTACTCAATAATATTGTTGTGGATGGGCGGATGTGATGGCGTTAATCTAGGCTAAATAGTGGCTTGATTTAACCTCTTGCAACATAATCAAATAAAGGCAATATTATTGATTGTTTACATGATTTTAGAAAAATGCATAAAATTATATTTTAAATGATGGTATCAAGGAGGACGAATAATGAAAAGTGTCAATAACGCTATAATCGAAGATTCTGATGCTATCTATACGGCTCAGCTTAATGGGCATGGCGGAATTATGCCGATCACGGCTAATAGCATAGCAAGTAATGAAAGGCCTTTTTGGGTTCATCTCGATTATCGTAAACCCAAAAGTGATCAGTGGATTAATCAGACTGAGTTACTTCCTCCTATCGCAAAAGATGTGCTTTTAGCTGAAAATGTTCGACCTAAGGCACAGCGTATCGGGGAAGGAGTTATTATTAATTTGCAAACGATTAATAACAACCCCGATGATCGGCCGGATGAACTGATTGCGTATCGTATTTATATTAATGGTCAAATGATTATTTCGAGCCGACATCGTCGCGTTAATTCCGTTGATTCGGTGATCCACTCTTTAGAAGTGGGTGATGGTCCAGAAAATAGTGGTAGTTGGTTGATCACTATGGCCGATGCAGTGACAGATGAAATAGGTGATTTTGTTGAAACACTTCATGACCAATTAATTGAGTTGGAAGATATGATCCTCGATCAGCAAATTCCGGCTCGAGGTGAATTGGCATTGCTACGTAAGCAACTGATTGTGTTACGCCGTTATATGGCGCCACAACGTGATGTATTCTCCCGACTTTCTATCGAAAAATTACCTTGGATGAGCGACAGTGATCGCATTAGTTTGGTTGAAATATCAGAACGTCTCTCGCGTCGATTAGAAGATTTAGATAGTAGTATTTCTCGTACAGCCGTTATTGCTGATGAAATTACTTCAATGATGGCAGATGCGATGAACAGACGAACATATACTATGTCATTAATGGCGATGCTATTTTTGCCCACGACCTTTTTGACAGGACTATTTGGGGTTAATTTAGGGGGGATCCCCGGTAATGAATTTCCTTATGGCTTTGCTATATTTTGCTTTTCACTGTTTTTCTTGATTGTGATTGTTGCTTGGTGGTTAAAGCGTAGTAGGTGGTTGTGAAATTTCAGCAAATTAATCGTAACTAAATGGATTTAAAAAAGAATTCTCTAACTCTGTTTGAGATATATCAATTTTTTAAATGCCAACATCTGGCATTATAACTCTCGCAGGTGAATACAACGTTGAGCGATGAACGTTGTGCTCCATAATTGTAGTTTTTCTCATATTGAGTTCTTAATACAGAATAATTGACCATTATTACACCGATGTTAAATAAACATCGGTTTTTTTTTGCTTATTATTCTTGTCATAAGCAAAGCATATTAAACCCCAGCGCAACGACGATGGTTTGCTAGGGATAATACTGGCTATGCTTATTTTACCTCAACAACATCCAATCTAGCTTGGCTAAAATCAGGACGCTCATCTTCATCATCGGAAAGAATAGGGCTTGTTGGAATATCATCCTTATCAAATGCTAGATCACCGCCGTTAATAATCTCATCACCCTGTTTGATATTAGCAAAGTCAAATAATTGGGTATCACATAGATGCGACGGAACAATATTTTGGGTTGCCCTAAACATGGTTTCAATGCGCCCAGGGTAACGTTTATCCCAATCTCTTAGCATCTCTTTGATCACTTGGCGCTGTAAGTTAGGTTGAGAGCCACAAAGATTACAGGGAATAATAGGGAAATTTTTTGCTTGAGCAAAACGCTCAATGTCTTTTTCTCGGGCATAAGCCAATGGACGAATAACGATATGTTTTCCGTCATCACTCATTAATTTAGGTGGCATGCCCTTTAGCTTTCCACCATAAAACATGTTCAGAAACAGTGTTTCTAAAATATCATCACGATGGTGACCTAAAGCAATTTTTGTTGCCCCAACTTCGGTGGCTGTACGGTATAAAATACCACGACGTAAGCGAGAGCAAAGTGAACAGGTGGTTTTACCTTCTGGGATGATCTCTTTTACAATACCGTAAGTATTCTCTTCAACAATTTTATACTCTACACCCAGTTGCTCAAGATATTCAGGTAAAATATGCTCAGGGAAGCCCGGCTGTTTTTGATCTAAATTAACGGCAATTAAGGAAAATTGTATTGGCGCGCTTTTTTGCAAATTCATTAAGATAGATAGGAGAGTATAGCTATCTTTCCCGCCAGAAAGGCACACCATGATTTTATCGCCATCTTCAATCATATTAAAATCAGCGATAGCTTGCCCAACGTTACGGCGTAAGCGTTTTTGTAATTTGTTAAAATTATATTGCTCTTTTGGGATGCTCATTTTTTACGGTTCTATATCGTTGCTAAGGTTTTTTAACTTACTTTAAAGGGGTTTTCTGCTTTGTTTTCAATTTGTTGCATGACGTGCTTTATCGGAATAACATAATATCTATGCGTTTAAACGAATAAAGCTAAAAAGCAAAATTTAATCACCACTTATTGCAAGGAAATGATAAGCCGACAATGATAACAGAAGCATAGCGCATTTCGAAACTGCTAAGTAAAATAATCGCCACCCTGTGGGGCTGACTTACTGACCAAGATAGTAACGGGGAAAATAGCGATTACTATAAAGATAATCAAAGATAATCGCTATTGATAACAACAGCCCCTTATTTAAGTCACTAAAGGACGTCTATTTAAGAGGAGAGTGTGGCAAGTTTGGTGGCAAACCCCATAAAAAATAGCCCAACAATACCATTTCCCAGTTTAGCGATATTTTTACGTGAACCGAAGAAACGCGCCAATGCTACACCACCAAAAATAAGAAAAGAGAGATAAACAAAGCTAAATGCTTCAAGCATAGAAGCTAAGATCAAGTAGGATAAACCAGTATGTGCATAGTTAAAGTCGATAAATTGCACAAAAAAGGAGATATAAAACAAAATCGCTTTGGGGTTGGTTAAGCTTAATGTTAATGCCTTACGAAATACATGTTCTTGAATACAGTTTGTCTCAGTATGGCTTTGCTTTTTGGCAAAGAAGTTAGCATGAATAATTTTGATACCGAGATAGAGTAGATAAAAAGCACCTAAGAAACGGACAATAGTAAAAAGCACAGGAGAGGCTTTAATAACTGATGCCACACCGATAAATGCTAAGAAAATTAAGATAGCATCGCCAATAAAAACCCCTAATGCGGCTCGATAACCTGCACCAACTCCTCTTGATGCACTGGTTTTAAGCACATAAAGGGAATTAGGGCCGGGGACGATAATAATAAAGAACATACCCGCAAGATATGTCCAAATATTGAGCACTCCAAATTGTTCAAGCCACACAGTAACCCCCATACTTTTACTGTACATGATATAAACTTTGACCTGTTATTATATAAAGAGAAACAGAAAAATTTAAACGCCTATTTTTATACACTTTTAGCATAATTATTCGTAAATAATGATTTTTATACAGAAAGTAAGTTGTTTTTTAGTAGAAAATAGGGGGGAAGATCATCGTGATACAGAACAAAAGTGAATAGGGTCAATATTATCTTAAAAAGTAGAGTTTATCTTATTGATTTATCTATTTTTATCAAAAATAATAGCAACGTATACACTTGCATATAAAACTAAGGAAATAGATCATGGCAACCACTTTTCTACCTATTGGTCTCTTTGGGCCATTAAACCCTATTGGTTTGGGCGGTATTATGTTTGAATTTTTCTATTATTTTTAATAATAATATAACCTCTATAATAGTAAATAGTACCTCATCACCATTCTATATTAATAGTAAGGGATATTTATGATAAAGGTTATTGCAGAAGATTTTATTAAATCAGGATCAATAGAAACGGTCTTACCACTTTACCAAGAATTGGTGAAAGCTAGCCAACAAGAAGCACTTTGTATTAGCTATGATTTATTTGTTGATGAGAAAGATCCCGGTCACTTTATTTTTATTGAATCATGGCCAAATAAAGAAGCACTAGATATTCATTGTAATAGTGAACATTTTCGTCGCATCATTCCGATGATTAAACAATATACAAAAGCAGAGTCAAAAATCACTTTAGTCAATAGTGTATTTGATAAAAATATAGATTAATCATTTTATGTCTATATTTTAACGTATTAATAAATAATATATTAATTGGGGCCGCATTATTTATTGCGGCCTTGTTATATGTTGTGAACTATATTGAATAAAGCTCTAAAGGTAAGCCATCGGGATCTTGAAAAAAGGTAAAACGTTTTTGGCTACTAGGATCAATACGTATTGGCTCACATTGAATATTGTTTTGTTGTAAATAAGCAACTGAAGCATCAAGATCGTCCACTGCAAATGCCACATGGCGTAGACCACGTGCTTCTGGGTAACTTAAACGTGCTGGCGCATCTGGGAAGCTAAATAATTCAATTTGGTAGACTGTACCTAACGCAAGCTCAGCTTTCCAAGATTGTATTTCTTCACGGTATTTTTCATTTAATAGGGTAAGCCCCAGTATTTGACAATAAAAATGTTTGCTGACGGTATAATCAGAACAAATAATCGCCACATGATGAATTTTATTTAATTTTAACATTGATAACTCAACTAATAAAAAAATAACATAAGATAAATTATGCTATAAAGATAGCATAAAATAATAGATTTAATAATATTTATTTTATATAAGCGTATGATTTTTTATTTTTATATTTTGGTTAATTTAGAATAATCAAAAACAATAACAATTCTTAATATTTACTTAATGGTGGATAAAAATAATATAAGTTTACTCTAATTAAATAGAGAGATTTTATTTTCATTTTATTAATAAGAATTTCTTTATAATAAATGTTTTTTATTGTATCGTTTTTATTGTTTAAAGATGCTTAACTTCATAAAAAATATAATTTTTTTAGTTTTTTGTTATTTTATATAGAGAATAAAAATGAAATTTAATTTTTTGCTTTCAACTTCAATACTCGTTGTTTCTACTCTTTCTTTTAATGCTTATGCAACATTAGAAAATACAGTGTCGATAGGGTATGCTAAATCTAAATTGAAAGTCGATGAAGATTTAATAAATGATAACCTTAAAGGTATTAACTTAAAATATAATCATGAAGTAGCTAATGATTGGGGCGTTATCAGTTCGTTTTCATATGCAAAAAATAAAAATGATGGTTATGATCATTGGGGATATGCAGGTACTTCAAAGATTAGCTACTATTCGTTAACGGCAGGTCCAAGTTACCGCCTTAACAATTATGTTAGTGCATATGGACTAATAGGTTTTGGCTATTTTCATGAAGACTTTCACTACTATGATGAAAGAGAAAAAGAAAATAAGATATCAATGGCTTATGGATTAGGTGTACAAGTAAACCCAATCACTAACTTGGCTATTGATGTTTCTTATGAGTACTCCAAACTATATGATATTGATTTTACTACTTGGGTAGTGGGTATCGGTTATCGTTTTTAATCAAAGGTGTCACACACGATAGTCAATATATTTTCTAAGGTCGCTTTTGCGACCTTTTTAGTCTTTATATAAGCTACTTTTAAACAAATTAAAATTGATAAGTTCGCCAGTGTAGTTAAACAGACAAATTGTGTGGTTATTAAGAAGTTAAGATTTCCAAATAATATGGTACATGGGTTGCAGGGGATCACGACTAATTAATACACGACCAAAAATATCATCAATATCGGCATTTTCATCCGGTGCAAGACCGATAATCACTTCACTAAACCGGGCTGATGAAACAGGTAAACCGACAATAAATTGCCAATCATTCCCTAATGTAACAACTTCAGCTGCACCTCGTTCTTCAAATTGTAAATTAAAAAGCAGCTGATCGGCTACATCAAGATTATCAGCGGCTTGCGCTAAAAAGAGATCATAGGCTTGTTCTAAAGCTTCTTCTTCACTGATTAAGGTTGGTTGGTTCATGGTCATGCCTATAAATTATGTCAATATTGTCGCGCTATTTATATCGATAGTTAGCTGTTTTCGCTAACTATTTTATTGTTGATATAATTACTGAGCTGATTGTATCACTCTTTCTAGAGAAGTGGGCTAAAGAAATAACAAAGGCGTTCTAACACCCGATTCATAAATGGACGTTTTTCCCATTCATCAAGAGTAAGTTGTGTTGAACGGGCAATATAATCATATTGTACGATGCTAAGATCACTAGCAAAACATTCATCATCAATCACAACAGTTATTTCAAAATTAAGCCATAAACTACGCATATCAAGGTTAACCGAGCCAACCATACTCAGTTGACCATCAACCATTACACTTTTTGTATGTAATAGGCCATCTTCAAATTGAAAAACTTTTACACCCGCCTCAAGTATTTCAGTAAAAAAGGCTCGGCTTGCCCAACGTACCAGGAAAGAGTCATTACTTCGTGGCACAATAATACTGACATCAACACCACGCATAGCGGCGGTTGAAATGGCATGAGCCAGATCGTCACTTGGCACGAAGTAGGGGGTTGTCATGACTAATTCTTTTCTGGCTGAATAGATGGCCGTAATTAATGATTGTTGAATGAGTTCTTCAGGAAAGCCGGGACCTGAGGCAATCACCTGTGTAGTATGCCCATTTGCTTGTTCAAATGGCATAATATTGTTATCTGGTGGCGGTGGTAAGTGGCGTTCACCGGTTTCCATTTCCCAGTCGAAAGCATAAATAATACCCAGTGTCGTAGAAACAGGGCCTTCCATTCTGACCATAATATCAATCCACTGACCGACACCCGCATCTTGTTTAAAATAGCGTGGATCGACCATATTCATACTGCCGGTATAGGAAATGTAGTTATCAATTAATACTATTTTACGATGCTGACGTAAGTCCATACGACGCAAGAAGAAACGGAACAGATTGACTTGCAATGACTCGACAAATTCAATGCCGGCGGCTCGCATTCTTGCAGGGCCATTGGTGCGAAAGAAACTACGGCTTCCTGCAGAATCCACCATAATGCGACATTTTACACCACGTTTAGCCGCTTGAATAAGGGCTTCAGTGACTTCCTCTACCAATCCTCCGGATTGCCAGATATAAAACACCATTTCAATATTATCGCGCGCATTATTAATATCACGCGTGATGGCATTTAATGAGTCTTCGCAAGTTGTTAGTAGCTGGATCTTATTACCTTTTACACCATTAATACCTTGGCGTTTAGCGGTTAACTGAAAAATGGGCTCCGCAACATCACTATAGTGTTTAGCGAAAATATGTTTACATTTTTTTAATTCTTCAAGCCATGCAACTACGGAAGGCCACATCTGCCTAGCATGTTCGACACGGCGTTTACCAAGATGAAGTTCACCAAAGGCAAAATAGGCGATAACACCGACTAAAGGAAGGATATAAATAATCAGTAGCCATGTCATCGTTGAGGTGACAGGTCGTCGATGCATTAGGACACGAAATGTGACCCCTGCGATCAATAGCCAATAGAAGAAAAAAGTTAGCCAACTTAATACAGTATAAAATGTTGTCATAGTAAAGCTATTTTCCGTTGAAAAAGAATCGCATGAATAGGTCGGAGGCAATTTACTAACAATAGTTCATTATTTCTATTATTTGCCAAATGTTGTTATTAAATCAGGATTATTTTCTCTGTCAAATCTCTCTGGTAAGAGATAAACATCAAATAAGTCGCTAGATACTTATTTTGATACATTTTATTTTTGAGAGAAAGGTATAAGGTATAAAGCATAAATAAAAAATAAGGCAAATTATCAATCCCCCCTTGGATCATAAAATGAACGTCCTATAATACACCACTTATTTGAAAAAATAGGTATTGATTGCAATGAGACATAGCAGGAATGAAGTGGCACGTTGGCGAATGATGAGACAAGCGTTACGTCGCCGTCGCCGTTGGTTAGAGGGTCAATCACGCCGTAACTTACGTATTTACCAAATGCGTAAGCTTGATACTTCTAGAAAACATAGAGCGCTGTTGTTCGTGCAATACACCGAACTAAATTGATCTTTAGCTTTTTTAGTTGTTATAGCAATCATTTTGATAAACGTTATTGAATATGATTGCTATTTGCATTTAAACTAGGGACATTATTTTTTGTTTAGGTGAAATAAGATCAGTTATGCGCTTTAAGCTTTGGGTATTTATATCACTGTGTTTGCATGCCTCGCTTGTTGCGGCTGCCATACTGTATGTTGTAGAAGATAAGCCAATTGCACCAGAACCTATCTCTATACAGATGCTAGCCTTTGCTGCAGATGAGCCAGTAGGAGAGCCTGAGCCTGTAGTTGAAGAGGTGACGCCACCGGAGCCTGAGCCTGTTGTCGAGCCAGAACCTGAGCCAGAACCAGAACCGATCCCAGATGTAAAACCGGTGATTGAAAAACCGATAGAGAAGAAGCCCGAACCCAAACCAAAACCTAAGCCAAAACCGGTGGAAAAACCAAAGCCACCCGTCGAACGACCACAGCAACAACCATTGGCGCTGAACAAGGGAAATGAGATGAAGAATCTTAACCCCAATGCTACACCGAGTAATAAAGGTGAGGAAAAGCCTGTTGCGACAACTAGCCAAGGGGAAGGAAAAATACCTAATGTGCTTCGCCAAGGGTTACCTATCTATCCTCCTCGTGCCAAGGCCGTGGGTATTGAGGGTTCAATAAAAGTACGCTTTGATATCGATGCCGATGGACGGGTAGATAATGTAGAAATTCTCTCTGCTAACCCCAAAAATGTCTTTGAACGCGAAGTGAGAAAAGCAATGCGTCAATGGCGTTATGAGAAAATCCCTTATAAAGGTAAAGTGGTTATCATTGATTTTAATATAGATGGTGTTTCTGCAAGTTAATAAGAAACCATTGATTGATAAAACGTCACATCACTCAATGATAAAAAAGGCACTTTTGATAAGTGCCTTTTTTGTTGGTTTTATTGAGTTTAAAAGGTTATTCCATGGTACTTGCTAAGGTAAAATTGGTTTTACCTTCAGGTAGGCGACGAGCACTATTATTCTCATCGACTGCCACATAAGTAAACACGGCTTCAGTGGCACGATACCGTTGACCTACCGGCTCGGTTGCTACTTTTTTAACCCACACTTCAATATTAACAGTAATTGAAGAGTTACCGGTTTTTAAACAACGAGCATAACAGCAAACGACGTCGCCAACGGCAACAGGTTTTAGAAAGGTAATGCCTGTTACACTTACAGTAACAACGCGACCTAAGGCAATTTCTTTCGCTAAAATGGCACCACCAATGTCCATTTGAGACATTATCCAGCCACCGAAAATATCACCATTGGCGTTAGTATCAGCTGGCATGGCAAGCGTACGTAATACTAGCTCACCATTAGGCAAAGATTGTTGTTCAGTCATGGGGAAATACTATCTATCAATGTTAAAACTAAGGAGACTCCCTTGAGGCAGTCTCCCGATAAAATAGAGGTCATTATTCAGATTTAGATGTCACATCTTTATGTAATACTTTAGATGTTGATGTTGTTCCGTTATCTGATGTTTCAGATGTATGACTTTCTGTTGATTCCTCTTTCGTCTCTTCTTCGGGTAACCGGTTGTTCCAGATATACACAACACTAATCACAGTAAAGATTAAGGTTAATATTGTTAACCCAAAGACTTTAAAGTTTACCCAAGTTTCTTGAGATAAAGAAAATGCGACATAAAGATTACCCAGCGCACAAGCTAAAAAGAACAGTACCCAAGCGATATTGAGTTTTTTCCAATTAGTCGCTGGCATCGCTAATTCTTTACCTAGCATTCTTTCCATTAATGTTTTCGGCGTAAAGAGTTGCATCGCAATAAGCACTAGCGCAAAAATGGCGTAGATTGCGGTGACTTTCCATTTAATAAAGACATCTGAATGGAAAGCGATAGTCAATGTACCAAATATCGTTACAACGATTGCGGTGATCAGTGGTGCTTTTTCGACTTTATGGAAAATAAGCCATGTTAAACCGACTGAAATCCATGTTGCTACAATTAATGCGCCAGAAGCATAGAAAATATCTTGCCATTTATAAAAGATAAAAAACACTAATAGTGGAGCGAAATCAAGTAATTGCTTAAGCCAGCCGTTTTTCATAACCGATAGAAACCTATTGTCGTTAAATTTATAAACTAGGTTATTCTAATGCAAAGCGACATGAAAAGGGTAAACAATTGCATATCTTTAATAAGATCAGGCTTATTTATCACAATATGGCGGTTTTATATTAGATTAACTCATTGAATATAAGGTTTAATTTAATCTTGTGTCATTTAAAGATAAAGTATTGATTATGGTAGGAGATTAAAACATCACTCTAGTATATGATTCATTGAGCCATTATCTCTTCACGCGACTTTTTGATGAATGCGCGAAAAAGTAATTCAGATAAGAGGAAATCAATGAACGGAAAAAGAATAATAAAATGGATGCCTGGATTAGGCTTATTGTTTAATTATCAGCGTGAATATCTTGGATATGATATTAAAGCAGGGCTTTCTGTTGCTGCGGTTGCATTGCCTGTTGCTATCGCTTATACCGAATTACTCGGTATCAATGCCATTGTGGGATTATACGCCTGTATCTTACCCATGATCATGTATGCTTTATTTGGCACTTCACGCCAATTAATTACTGGCCCTGATGCTGCAACTTGTGCCGTGATAGCCGCAGTTGTCATCCCTCTTTCTGCGGGGGATGAAAATACCCGTTGGCAACTGGCCATTATAATGACTGCAATGACCGGTTTTTGGTGCATTCTTGCGAGTCATTTTCGCTTTGGCGCATTTACGGACTTTCTCTCTAGACCTATATTACAAGGTCTATTAAATGGCGTTGCCATCACTATCATGGTGGGGCAATTGAGTAAAGTATTTGGTTTTACCACCTCCCCAGAATATTTAATTGAAAAATTACTTGAAGTACCTTTTCGATTAAAAGAAGCACATTGGCCAACACTGTTGATGTCGGCGCTAACCTTAGCATTACTATTAGGTATTCGTCATTTTAGACAACGTTGGCCCGCTCCGTTAATTGCTATGGTGGTGATGACCTATTTGAGTTGGCAGTTTGATTTAGTCAATTATGGGATTGCTATTGTTGATAAAGAAGCAGACAACGGTGATCTCTTTTTACCCATCGTTTCAATGAGTGGCTTTCATCTTGGATCACTTCGTGAATTAATTGTTCCTTCTATTAACCTTGCGGTGATTAGTTTTGTTAGCTTTATGATGACGGCAAGAAGTTTTGCTAGCAAAAATGGTTATGATGTTGATGCCGACCAAGAATTAAAGGCATTAGGCATTGCTAATATCGCATCGGCACTTTCGCAAGGATTTGCAGTAAGTGCCGCCAGTAGCCGTACTGCGGTGAATGATTCTGTTGGCGGTAAAACACAATTGGTCTCTATTGTGGCAGCGTTAGTGATTTTAGTTGTGTTGCTTTTTATGACCGACTTTATTGCCTACATTCCGTTATCTTCTTTAGGCGTTGTGCTGATTGTTTCCTCTTGGTCATTGCTAAGTATTCGTCATATTTGGTCTTATCGTAAACGAAATCGACAAGCTTTTACCTTAGCAACGTTTACTTTATTAGCGGTGTTGTTAGCGGGATTGATTAACGGCATTGGTTTTGCTGTGTTACTTGGGTTATTGCAATTTTTACGTATTGTATTCCGCCCAAGTGATCAGTTATTAGGTGTTGATGAACAAGGAATGATCCACTCAATCAACCAAGGTAACGGCATTGAATCGATATCAGGATTGATGATGTATCGTTTTAATTCCCCCTTAACCTATTTCAATGTTGGCTATTTTAAAAAGCGGGTACTACAGCTAGTGGACAGTGCGCCACAACGTCCTGCATGGTTAGCGGTTGATGCTACCGTAAGTTTTACTTATGACGATGTGAGTGTTTTTGCTGTTATTGATGAGCTAATTAGAGAGCTTAGGATCAAAGGCGTTAAATTGGTATTGGCTGGGCGCAGAACAGAATTAAATCGTTGGATTGCACGTAACAAGATCACTATCAATGATGATGATTTAATTATTGCCCCCGATCTCTATTTTGTTATTCGTTTATATCAAAGTCGACAACAAATAAAAGAAAAACACAAACAGCAACAACAAGTGCCGTTTGCTGAAGATAACCAAGCCACTTTCATCAGGGATACGGAAACGGGTGGATAGAATGAATAACATGGGGTTTAGTGGCTGGATAGGTGTGTAAGATTAATTGATTGTTTTTAAATGATTATGTTAATAACAATGCCGTGCTAATTTATTAATCACATTAGCACGGCATTGTTTGCTACGAGGGGATTACTTGGTGATATATTTATTTTCAGTCAGCATAAACAGACGGAATAGATAAATAATCATCCATGCAGACGTAATATTCTTTAAAAAATAATATAAAAATTTGTGGATCATGTTAGGCAATTCACCCGTAATATTGCTTAAGAAGCCAATCCCAAATTGTAATAAAATCCAAATTCCTAAGGCAGGGATCAGCGCCCCTGATTCACCAAAGCCCATTTTCCAGCCTAGACGTATTGCGCTACCAATAGATTGTTGGCGTACCAGTACGACTGGCGCTAGTGCAAATCCCACTAATAAAATGATACCAGGGATAATCAACATAAAGCCTGCACTAATTAAAATAGAGCAGAGCAAAATTAGCAGAAACATCTTCGGTAAACGGGGTAAGCTGGCATTAAACGTTTGGTTCAATGTCACGTTATGACCGGCAGAAAGTGCCATTGCCAACATTAAAATCACTAAAACCAGAATACTTTGCTGAAAAAGCTCAAAAACATAGACCAGTAAGACCTTTTGAAATACCCCAATAACACTGTTATTCATCGCTTCTAATTCAGCGGGTGAGACATCAGCGAATCTGGTTTTTTGAAAATTAATAATAAAGTCATTAATTATTTGTGATTCTTGTGCATTAGGGCCAACCAATAGATATATGACAGCTAAAATGAGGGCCAAAACTGCAGATAGCGTGATAATGCTACGTTGTTCATTTTTATAAAAGTTAAGACTATCACGGTAGATTGTGCGTGCCGGGGTAGGCATGAAACTGCTCCTATACAAATAGACTAAGTCAATGGGACATATTGTACCTTTTAAGACAACAAAAAGGGATCATTTCTGTTATTTCTATAGCTATTGTTATTGAAAGGTTTTTTTCATTCGTTTGGTGAATGAAAATTAAATAATCAAATCAGATGAAACATTAAATTAACAATTAAATAACGATATTGTCAAATATTATCTTTTAATGAGGTTCTTTTATTTAATGATTCTTAAAAACAATAAATTTAATTATAAGAAAATATTGTATTAATGCTAAATTTGATGTGGATCAATTATAAATAATCAGCATCATAAATAATAAAGAGAGGAATAACACTTTCTGCAAAAATAATTCCAAAGTTGTGATCGGCATTAGATCATAATTACTTATTAATGGGTATATTTTAGCGGAGATTTTACTTATTACAGGAATGGGTTAAATAATGAAAAAACTTTCTGCGCTTATTCTAGCGGCTGCAACACTTGCACCGTCTATTTCTTTTGCTCATCAAGCGGGCGATTTTTTATTCCGTGCGGGTACTGCAACAGTTCGTCCTAATACAGGTTCAGATACTATATTAGGTGGGCATTTTGATGCTAATAACAACACTCAATTAGGTTTAACCTTTGGTTATATGGTAACTGATAATATTGGGGTTGAGTTATTAGCAGCAACACCTTTTGAGCATAAAGTTTCTTTAACTGGTGTGGGCGAAATTGCTAAAGTTAAACATTTACCGCCAACATTAATGGCACAGTATTACTTTGGTGGTGCTGAAGATAAATTACGCCCTTATTTAGGTGCTGGTCTAAACTTTACGACCTTCTTTGATGAAAAATTCAATAATAATCCAGCGGTAGGCCAACTTGGATTAAATGATCTTGATCTTAAAAACTCTTGGGGCTTTGCAGCACAAGCAGGTTTAGACTATAACCTAGATAAAAACTGGATGCTGAATGCTTCTGTTTGGTGGATGAATATCGAAACCGATGTCAAATTTAAAGATGGCGATGGAAACCACTATAAAGTGGATACTCGCTTAGACCCATTTGTGTTTATGTTTGGTGTTGGTTATCGTTTCTAATTATTCTTGCAATAACAGAATATGCTATTAAGTATCAGCGGGGCAGTGGCTCCGCTTTTTTTTATCTGTGTTAATCATAATTGCTTATCTACAGTGATCGTGTTTAGACTAAAAAATTTTATTACCTCTATTATGTGTATTAAGGCTTAGCTGATTATAACTAAAATAATAGAGGTATATTTTAATGGTGCATTAAAAATGCATCTTTATATTTTTTATTAGTTAAAAAAATAATCACTATTCTCGATGAGCATTTAATTGGCTCGCATAAATGGGAATGTATAGATGTATTTTATTTGCATGTTTTATTTGCGTATGATATTGCCTAATAATAATTAAAAAATAGCGCCTAAATCGGCCAAAAATATTATTACTGATATTGAATAGTACTATTAAGAAAATGATGGTCGCATCAAATTTAAGTGAAAGTCACCAGTGTGGTGAAAATAACATCGAAAAAAGATAAGTATAGCTTTAGTTTTAACGGTTTTTTTTGGGGTATTTTACCCGTAAAAAAGAAACGGCTAATTTTAGTAAAACAGAGAATTTGTCAAAAATTGATCTTCATACCAAAGAGTGTGGATTGCTTTAGATGAGACAAGAAAAAAACCACCGAAGTGGCTTTTTTCTTACTGACTTATAAAAAATAGCTTAACGGATAACCATTGAGTTAATGACACCTTTAACGCCAGTGACTTTACGTGCGGTTTCTATGGCGCGATTTGCATCAGCCTGTGAAGAGACAAAACCACTTAACTGAACTTTACCTTTAAATGTCTCAACGCTAATTTGTGTTGAGTTTAGGTTTTTCTCACCAATTAAAGCTGTTTTTACTTTAGTGGTGATCACCGAGTCATCAAAATATCCCCCAGTGCCTTCTGATGTTGCCGTTGGAGAGCATGCAGATAAAGTCATGGCCATAAGTAATGCCGCTAATACGGTAGAAATTTTTGCCCATAGTTTCATTATCAAACTCCTTATAATGACATTATTGATTGAGTACTACTGAATAGAAAACCTAAAGCTGTATACCCTATATAAAGTATGTGCAAGAAATGACAGATTGCCAACTGACTGAGCAAAAATAGTTTTATGCTTGTTCAGGCGAATCAAGCATTACTCGCGCTACGAATAGAGGCTGATGGGGAAGTGATGGTCGATTGTTAATGATTAAATTAGGAAAAATCTGCTTAGGAAAAAGTTTTCTCTAAGCAGACGGCGATAATAATTTTAGACTTAAACGATTATTGTTGCGGCTTTCATTTGTTGCACAAACTGCGTCAACATTTTTAACATCACATCAGGTTGATGTAGGTTATTTTCAATAATTTGTACAACGGCTGATCCTGAGATAGCGCCAAATGCACCATTACTAATGGCCTGTGAAACTTGTTGTGGCTCAGAAATCCCAAAACCTTGTAATGCAGGTGGTGCATTATAAGCTTTAAGTTTACTGGTTAAATGAGTGAGTGACTGTTCTGCTCGTTTATCTGTCCCCGTAACACCGGCTCTTGATAATAGATAAGTATATCCCTCTGCGCTGGTGGCTAACTCTTGTAATAACTCATCATCTGCATTGGGCGGGCAAATAAAAATCGGGGCAATATTCGCGCTAAATGCCGCTTCTCGAAATTGTTTTGCTTCACGTAAGGGAACATCACCAATCAGTACTGAATCAACACCCGCTTGTTGGCATTTATGGTAAAAATTATCAACGCCATTGCTAAAAACAAGATTTGCATACACCAATAGTCCAATCGGAATAGTGGGGTGTTTTTGGCGGATCTGGCTTAATAACTCAAAACAGAGGGTTGGGGTGACATTAGCATTTAATGCCCGTAAGTTTGCCCCTTGAATAGTAGGGCCATCAGCCAGTGGATCAGAAAATGGAATGCCTATCTCTAACGCATCTGCACCCCCTTCAATTAATGCGTCAATAATTTTTAACGACAGTTCAGCATCGGGATCACCTAAAGTGACAAAGGGAACAAACGCGCCTTGTTGTTTTTGTGCTAATGCTTCAAAGCATAATTGATAACGGCTCATTAAATTTCTCCTCGTGCAGCTAAAATATCGTTAACAGTAAAAATATCTTTGTCACCTCGTCCGGATAAATTGACAATTAAGAGTTGTTCTTTATCTGGATTTTGGGCAATCAGTTTCAACGCATAGGCCAGAGCATGTGACGATTCTAATGCGGGGATGATCCCTTCACGGCGTGATAGCGTTTTAAAAGCCTCAATGGCTTCATCATCTGTTACAGAAACATAATCTGCACGGCCAATGCTGTTTAAATGCGCATGTTGCGGGCCTACGGATGGGAAATCTAATCCTGCAGAAATAGAATAGGACTCTTCAATTTGGCCTTCTTCGGTTTGCATAATCGGTGATTTCATACCGAAATAAATGCCTAACTTGCCATGTTTTAATGGTGCTCCGTGCTCTCCTGTTTCGATCCCTTTTCCTGCCGGCTCAACACCAATTAATTGTACTGAGGTTTCTGGTATAAATGAGGCGAATAAGCCAATGGCGTTAGAGCCACCGCCAATACAGGCGATAACGGCATCAGGGAGACGACCTTCACGGGCTAAAATTTGCGCCTTAGCTTCATCCCCAATCATGCGCTGGAATTCGCGAACAATAGTGGGATAAGGATGCGGGCCTGCCGCAGTGCCTAATAAGTAGTGAGCACGCTCGTAGCAGCCAGACCAGTCACGTAACGCTTCATTACACGCATCTTTTAATGTTGATGAACCACTATGCACCGGAATAACTTCGGCACCCATTAAACGCATACGAAATACATTGGGTGATTGACGTTCAACATCTTTTGCCCCCATATAAATACGGCACTTCATATTTAACAGAGCACAAGCTAACGCAGTGGCAACACCATGTTGCCCAGCGCCCGTTTCTGCAATAATCTCTGTTTTTCCCATCCGTTTTGCTAGCAGTGCTTGGCCTAATACTTGGTTTGTTTTATGAGCACCGCCATGCAATAAATCTTCACGTTTTAGATATAAACGGGTACGAGTACCTTGGGTCAAATTGCGACAGAGTGTCAGTGCCGTTGGTCTACCTGCATAATTTTTGAGTAGATCTTGAAACTCTTGCTGAAATGACGGATCGTTTTGTGCGTCAATAAAGGCTTGTTCAAGTTGATCTAATGCAGGGATCAATATTTCTGGTACATATTGACCACCAAACTCACCAAAGTAGGGATTAAGTTTTCTCATTGTGATGTTGTCCTTGTCAGAAATTTTGTGAAAATTTGCTTTGTTGTAATTGTGTAAAGACTTGCGATAGACGTTGTGGATCTTTGATACCTGCTGAAGATTCCACCCCTGAATTAAAATCAAGTCCTAAGCAACCGGTGTTTAGAGCGTCTAAACAGTTATCACTGTTTAGGCCACCTGCAAGTAATGCTTTATGGCGTAAAGTAGGCGGAATAGTTTGCCAATCAAAGGTGTTGCCTGTGCCACCTGTACCATTATCTAATACATATTTGTTAACTTGCGCAATGTGCTGAATATCATGGTGATAAGCCATATTAAGCGCTTGCCAAATTTCACATTGTGGGGCGATTTTTTCCCTTAGTTGGGCTATAAATTGTGCATCTTCAGCGCCATGTAACTGAACCGCAGATAAATTAAGTTGTTTAGCATAGTCACAAATAAGCTCAATAGATTGGTTTTGAAAAACGCCCACAAAAGCTAATGGCGCTTGTGTTACCAATAATTGTGCTTGTGACAGTGTCACTCTTCGTGGTGATTTCTCAGCAAAAATTAATCCTCCATAATAGGCACCCGCTTGATAGGCCGCTTTAACATCTTGTGTACGGGTTAAGCCGCACACTTTATGCTTTCCCAAAATAAGTGCTCTTACCGCTTGGGCAATATTCTCTTGTGACATCAAGGCACTACCCACTAAAAAGCCATTAGCATATTGACTTAGTGTTTTAACTTGTTGATGGGTATGAATTCCAGATTCGCTGATAACAATAGCCTCTTGCGGTAAACCTTGGCTAAGTTGTTCGGTACGGGATAAATCAATAGAGAGATCACGTAAATTACGATTATTAATCCCGATCACTTTTGCTTTAAGCTCAATGGCTCGCTGACGCTCTTCTTCGGTGCTCACTTCTGTTAATACTCCCATGTTTAATTG
The DNA here is from genome assembly GCF_963894685.1 of Proteus sp. G3927. Taxonomy (NCBI): domain Bacteria; kingdom Pseudomonadati; phylum Pseudomonadota; class Gammaproteobacteria; order Enterobacterales; family Morganellaceae; genus Proteus; species Proteus sp. G3927. Next base: position 46,081 of record NZ_CAWQGX010000010.1, read on the forward strand.
GTGAGCAACGGCACTAAGCGCACGGTACTGTTCATCATTAAGAACAGAAAGCATTAATAAAATGGCATCAGCTTGGTAAAAACGAGCTAAATAAATTTGGTATTCATCGATAATAAAATCTTTACATAAAACAGGTTGATGAACGGCATCACTCACTTGACGTAAATAATCAAAACTGCCTTGAAAATATTTTTCATCAGTCAGTACCGAAATAGCGGCTGCATAGGGTTGATAAATTTTCGCAATGGCAACGGGATCAAAATCAGAGCGAATAATCCCTTTTGAGGGCGATGCTTTTTTACACTCTAAAATAAACACTGGGTGTGATTGCGTTAATGCTTGATAAAATGAGCGTGTCGATGGCGCAATCTTATCTATAAAGGTTGATAAAGGTTGCTGTGCTTTACGTGCAACTAAATATTCGGCTTTATCTTTAACAATGGCATTTAATACAGTCATTATTTTTATCCTCTTGCGGCTAGCGCATTAACGCGATTAATGGTTTTACCGCTATAGATTGCGTGCATAGCAACTTCGGTATTGGCTTTCAAATCTTCTTGTCCGTGTAAACGCATTAATAAGGCGACATTGGCAGCGACGGATTCAGTGTGTGCGCGTTTACCTTGTCCTTGCAGTAAATTAGCCAATAATTGGCGATTAACCTCAGGTGTACCGCCTTCAAGATCACTTATCGCACAAGGACGCAGACCAAAATCACTTGGGGTTAATTGATAACGAGTGATTTCCCCATTGTGTAATTCAGCCACTTGTGTGGGAGCATGTAATGACACTTCATCCATTCCACCACTATGGACCACTGCCGCACGTTTGTAGCCCAAGACGTTTAAGGTATCTGCAATAGGCATTAATAATTCAGGACTATAAACACCAATTAATGCTAAAGGCGGACGCGCTGGATTAATTAATGGGCCTAACACATTAAAGAGTGTGCGTGTTCTTAGCTGTTGGCGCACAGGTGCGGCAAAGCGAAAACCACTGTGATAAAGCGGCGCAAATAAAAAGCATAGTCCAATTTCATCTAACAATTGGCGGGCATCGTTGGCACTTTTATCTAGCGGAATACCAAATGCCGCTAATAAATCTGATGATCCTGAGCGACTAGACACGCTACGATTACCATGTTTAGCCACTTTTAGACCAATTTCTGCCGCGACAAACGCACTGGCTGTTGAAATATTGATGCTATTGGCTCCATCGCCGCCAGTACCCACAATATCGCAAAACAGATAATCTGGGCGTGGAAAAGGAGAGGCATTATCCAATAGGGCACGAGCCGCTCCGGCAATCTCTTGAGGGTGCTCACCACGCATTTTCATACTAATCAATACCGCTGCTAACTGTGATTCTGTTAATTCACCACGAATAATCGCACTAAACAGTGTTTGGCTCTCTTCTAAGCTTAATTGTTGTCCTGCAAATAATTTATTGAAGATAGTATCCATATTATGCGTCTCCTCTTGGTGCTTGTGCCCATGCAATGGTTTGTTGTAAAAGTTGTGCGCCTTTAGTGGTTAAAATTGATTCTGGATGAAACTGAAAACCACAAGTTCGATGTTGGCGATGGCGCACGGCCATCACGGTGTTATCACACCACGCATTGACGATAAGTTGCTCAGGCACAATTTCGCCAGAGAGTGAATGATAACGAGCGACGGGCAGAGGATTTGGCAGATGTTCAAACATCGCCTGCCCATCATGGGTGGCGAGCGTAGCTTTACCGTGTAAAATTTCTCCACAAGAAGAGACTTTACCGCCATAAGCTTCAATAATGGCTTGATGCCCTAAACAGATACCAATAATAGGCAATTTACCTAACATGCGATTAAGTAGCTCAGGCATACAACCCGCTTGTGAAGGTGTACCAGGGCCGGGAGACAACATAAGAATAGGGTTATCTAACAGGTTTAATTGTTTTTCGATAAAAGAAGCACTGACATCATTGCGATAGATGATCACTTGATGATGTTGACTGCGTAAAAGGTCGACTAAGTTATAAGTAAAAGAGTCGATATTATCGAGTAGTAAGAGCGTCGCCATTAGCAAGCCTCCTGCATGTGAGTTTCAGCATGCGCCTGTAAAATGGCATTGATAACCGCTTGTGATTTATTGCGAGTTTCTTCCGCCTCCATTTTGGGATCAGAATCGAGCACAATACCAGCGCCCACTTGAATAGTTGCAATATCTTTTTCTACATAAGCAGAACGAATAACTATGCAAGTATCAAAATCACCGTTACCAGTAAAGTAGCCAATTGCACCGCCATAACTGCCTCGTTTGGTTTTTTCATATTGTGCAATCAGTTGCATAGCACTGACCTTCGGTGCTCCTGAGAGTGTCCCCATATTCATACAGGCTTGATAGGCATGAAAAATATCTAAGTCATGACGTAATGTTCCTACTACTCTTGATACTAAGTGCATAACAAAAGCGTAGCGATCCACTTTGGTTAATTCAGCGACATAACGGCTTCCAGCTTGGCAGATACGCGCTAAATCATTGCGTGCTAAATCAACCAACATAAGGTGTTCTGATAACTCTTTGGTATCTGTGCGCATTTCAAGCTCAATGCGGCTATCTAAATCAGCATTGATTGAGCCGTCGGCATTGCGACCTCTTGGGCGTGTACCTGCGATAGGATAAATTTCAATTTGGCGATCACTTGCTTGATATTTCAACGCACTTTCAGGTGACGCACCAAAAACGGTAAATAACGCATCTTGCATATAAAACAAATAGGGACTGGGGTTTTTTTGTTTCAAAACTTGATAGGCAGCCAGTGGTGAAGGGCAGTTAATTTGAAAACGACGTGATGGAACAACTTGGAAAATATCGCCACGACGAATATAGGTTTTCATCGCTTCAACAATAGCACCATACTCTTCGTCATTCATATTGCTACTTACAACCGCTTGCTGAGGTGTTAATGGTTGACGTTGTGGTTGTTTTAAAGGTTGCTGTGCGAGTGCAACTAATTGTGCCTGACGGTTATCAAGACGCTGACACTCTTGTGGATTATCCGTAAAGGCAACGGAAATTAATTGGCTATGATGATGTTGATGGTCGATCACAATTAACTGTTCAGCTAAATAAAAACAGTAGTCAGGACAAGAAAAAGCCGCTTCTAAATCAGGTAAGGATTCAAATCCGTTCACTAAGTCATAGGCAAATAACCCTCCCACAAAAACAGCATTGGCTTCTTTTGCGGTGCTATTTGCTAGGAAAAAACGTAAAACATCAAATACGCTAGCTGCTTTTAACTTGCTCTCTTCATCTTGAGGGAAAGATGATGATGCAAAAGTAAATATACATTGTTCCGCTCGCTCTACGGAGAGTGTGCTTTTTTCTTTTAGTGCGTTTTTTAATAACGCTAAGATATATTGGCCGTTGAGACTTAACGCATCGACAGTCACTTGATTTTTGTTTGCACTAATACGTAATGCACTATCAACGATTAACAAACTTTTTAAATTAGCTTTGGTATCAATTTGTGCGGATTCTAACAATAAGGTGTGATGACGATGTTCACACAACGTATTGAAAAGTAACGCCGGCTCGCTGTGATAAGGCAATGCCGTTACCTTAGTTGTTAATGGGAATGCAAGTGAAGTGTTCATTATTATCGCTCTATTTTCTTTTTTCTGGTGCTGATAAGCACAAAATTGGCACATAAAAAAACCCGCGGTAGGCGGGTTTTAGATATCACTGATGCTAAGCAGGAGATCAAACCGCCCATAAAAGAGTTTTGCGCCACCACAGAGCAATAAGACGTTGATTGATATTCATAAGATCTCCTTACAGCGGATGATAAGTTTATATTTAATAGACTAGCTCATGTTGTGTACTAGTAAACTGGATTATATTGGGTTCGTCAAGTACTTTATGGCATACTCTTAAAAATTCGTTGTATCACTGAGGATAAACAGGGAGAAGGAATGACTGAATTGCTATCTGATTTACGCGTGATTTATGATCTGCATAGCCATACTACTGCATCAGATGGCGAGCTCTCACCTGATGAATTAATCGATAGAGCCATTGAAAAACAAATTACGGTATTAGCGATAACCGATCACGATACTACCGCTGCTATCCAACCTGCCAAAAATTATATTGCAGAAAAAAGTTTACCTTTAACTTTGATATCAGGTGTCGAGATATCGACTTTGTGGGAGAATATAGAAATCCATATTGTTGGATTACAGATTGATATCGAACATCAAGCCATGACGACATGCCTAGCAAAACAGAGTCAATGCCGTGAAACTCGCGCTAAAATGATCGGCGAACGTTTAGCTAAAGCGGGTATTGCTGGGGCATGGGAAGGAGCAAGTGCCCTAGCGAAAGGCGGGCAAGTGACACGAGGACACTTTGCGCGTTTTTTGGTTAATGAAGGGCATGTGGCATCGGTCAATAAAGTATTTAAACGCTATCTAGCGAAAGGAAAAACAGGTTATGTACCGCCACAATGGTGTTCAATTGGTGACGCTGTCACGGCTATTCATCAAGCGGGTGGAGTTGCGGTATTGGCACATCCTGGTCGCTATGGTCTATCCTCTAAATGGTTAAAGCGATTAGTGCTTTATTTTAAACAACAAGGTGGTGATGCTATAGAAGTGGCACAATGCCAACAACCACCACAAGAGCGAGAACAACACGCAGCTTTAGCACAAGCTTATGATCTTAAAGCTTCGTTAGGTTCTGATTTTCATCGCCCTTGCTCGTGGATAGAGCTAGGACGTAATTTATGGTTACCCGCTAATGTTGAACCTGTATGGACATTATGGCAGGGATAACATCAAAAAGTCGTTGAGGGATATATGAGCCAACTTTTTTACATTCACCCTGATAATCCGCAGGCTCGTTTAATTGAACAAAGTGCGGATGTTTTACGCAAAGGCGGAGTGGTAATTTATCCAACAGATTCAGGCTATGCGATAGGTTGTTGTTTGGATAATAAAGATGCGATGACGCGTATTTGTCGAATTCGCCAACTCGATAAACATCATAATTTCACTCTAATGTGTCGAGATTTATCAGAAATTGCCACTTATGCCTATGTTGATAATGTTGTTTTCCGTTTAATTAAAAATAATACGCCTGGTAACTACACCTTTATTTTAAAAGCCACCAAAGATGTACCTAAGCGTTTAATGAATGATAAACGTAAAACAATTGGTTTACGTGTACCTTCTAATCCTATTGCGCTGGCATTATTAGAAAATATCGGTGAGCCATTAATGTCTACCAGCTTAATATTACCGGGTAATGATTTTGCAGAGTCAGATCCGGAAGAGATTAATGACTTATTGGGTAAACAGGTTGATTTAGTGATCCACGGTGGTTACTTGGGGCAAAAGCCAACCACGGTGATTGATTTAACAGAAGATAGCCCCGTTATTGTCCGTGAAGGAATGGGCGATATTACGCCTTTTCAATAACCTTTTAAATTTGGTAAATGCATCATAGGGGACTTATTATAGTGAGATAAAAGGTGAAGAGATTTATTGCTTGTGTTAAATTTACGCACTGCGATAAAGCCATTGGGCGCATCTTGTGGTTAGTGACATCAAGAAAGCTGTTTTTGAAGTAAACGGCATAGTAACGATGGAAGCCTTAGGCGCTATTTTATCGACACGATTTTATTTGTCATGCTCATTTTATTGTCACTTTGGCATGGCTTATCCCTGAATCAATAGACCTGTGTTTGTTAAACAGTTTAATAAACATGGGTTATTTTTTACCTGATTGATTTTAAAACTAATTTATTTTATGACGCCTGTGAAGGCGACACATGAGGTTGTTTCATGAGCGATAAATCGCAACGTACTGAAAAATTACAAAAAATTCTTGCTCGTTCTGGTCATGGTTCTCGACGTGAGATTGAAGGCTATCTTCAAGAAGGCCGTATCAGTATTGATGGCGTGAAGGCAAAATTAGGCGATCGTATTGATGCCAATTCTACAGCCAAAATCCGTTTAGATGGTCGTATATTAAGTATTCGCGAAGCACAAAAAGATGTTTGTCGAGTGTTAGCTTATTACAAGCCAGAAGGTGAGCTATGTACACGTAGTGATCCACAGGGCAGACCGACCGTATTCCAACGTCTTCCGCGTTTAAATAGTGCGCGTTGGATAGCCGTTGGTCGTCTTGATGTTAACACCAGTGGTTTATTACTCTTTACCACTGATGGTGAGTTAGCCAATCGCTTAATGCACCCAAGTCGTGAAGTTGAGCGTGAATATGCGGTACGTGTTTTTGGTGAAATTGATGATGCAAAAATTCGTCAATTGACTCGTGGGGTACAATTAGAAGATGGGCCGGCATCATTCCGTTCGGTTTCTTATCGCGGCGGTGAAGGCATTAACCAATGGTACAATGTATCGCTAACGGAAGGACGCAATCGAGAAGTCCGCCGTATGTGGGAAGCGGTAGGTGTACAGGTTAGTCGCCTTATTCGTGTTCGTTATGGTGATATTGATTTGCCTAAAGGACTTCCACGTGGCGGATGGGTTGAGCTAGGCTTAAATCAAATTAACTATTTACGCCAGCTGGTGGAACTAAACGATGAGACAGTAACCAAAGTGGCTGTCGAAAAAGATCAGCGTCGAATTAAAGCAAATCAAATTCGTCGGGCGGTGAAACGCCATACCAAAATTTCTGCGCGTACTTCAACTTCACCGGCTAAGCGTGCTTCAAGCCGCCGCCAATCAGCGGGAAGTAAAAGCAAATAAACGAATAATTATTGATAAATTCAAATTAAATTTTCAGTTAGATACAGAAGTCTGCTAATTTTTAGCAGACTTCTTTTTTTGATAGCTTTATTTTTATAATAAATAAAACTATGATGCTTATATTAATACGATGATAAGCTGTTTCTATCATATTAATATTTTATTTGTATTTATTACGATAAGGTATACGCGATAATATGCATCGTTATATTTATTTAACAACAGTGTTGTGTATGAACTTTCTTAGTTTAGGCTGTGATGAGGCAACAACATCGACAACACAAACAGGCATTTTTTATATCAGTAACAATAACAATGTGCCGTTACAATTTAAAATTGATACTAATCATTTTTCGATTAATAAAGGTGAGGTAAAAAAAATAACATTAACCAATGGAGAGCATATATTAGAATCAAACTCAGGTGAAAAGAAAGTATTTATGGTTTACCCTGGAAATAATGGGGGGATTATTAATCCCTCTCAGGAAATATACTATAGCTTTACTTCCGTGTTTACTTCAGAAGAAAATAAAGAACACTTTTATTTAGATACGCGCTCTGTTTGGATCAATGGACAATTAATACATGGTGCCATTAATAGCACAGATGCTGTGTTTATCGACAACAATATCTTTCGTTGTGACATTCCATTAAATGAGCCTATTCCTCCTTATTTACCAGATTGGAAGAATTCTGGGGTAGGCAATGTATTGACTAAATGCTTCTCTCAAGAGGAGTTTCAAACGTTTTTAGCCAAATATCCTTATGGTATTCATTTCGAGAATAATCACGATTTATTAACCAAACAAGCTAAGAAAGAACAGTTTAGTTGGATAAATGAAAAAGATACACGTACTGAGGATTTTAATCCTACACTGAGTGAAATAAATTTTAATAATAAAGAATTAGTACAAGAAGCCAATACTATTTATGAAATAGTTTACTCGTATTTAGCGTCTCGTGATCCTGATAAGAAACAAGAGCTTTATAATATTTATCATCTGCATATCATGTCTATGGCATGGATTTATAGCCAACAAATACAAAATGATATACTGGATGATAAAGAAGCCTACTTTCAATTAATAAAAGAGACCGGAAGAATATTTGGTGCAGGTATATTAGGTGAACCTGTATTGATATAAATATATTACGGCAATCTGAACACATAATACGAGTTTATTATACGCATTTATTTTACCAATCAATTCCTTTTTGTGCTTTGATACCACTGTCAAACGCATGCTTAATAGGACGCATTTCCGTAACGGTATCAGCTAATTCTATTAATTGTCTATGACAGCCTCGTCCTGTAATAATAACACTTTGATGATCAGGACGAGAAGTAATAGCCGCAACCACATCTTCAAGTGGTAGATAATGAAAACTGATCATATAAGTAAGTTCATCTAAGACAACTAAATCATAGTCAGGTGAATTGAGTAATTGCAGTGCATATTGCCAAGTATTTAAACAGGCTTGTGTATCGGCAGCTTTATCTTGAGTTTCCCATGTAAAACCGGTTTCCATAACATAGAAGGGAACGCCGGCTTGTTCTAAAAGATTACGTTCTCCATTTTCCCATGTCCCTTTAATAAATTGCACAACACCGACTTTTTTATGATGACCAACCGCACGTGTAGCGGTTCCCATGGCGGCGGTGGTTTTCCCTTTACCATTACCAGTAAAAATCATCAAAATGCCTTGTTCGCGTTGCGCCTGCGCAATTCGGGCATCAACTTTTTCTTTCAAACGTTGTTGGCGCTGTTGGTGTTGTGCATCACTCATAGGATAAACCTTATATTCTCAAGTTATTCAGCAGGTCCGGCTTTACGATCGGGTTGTGCATCTAAAGATTGACCACTCACTTCAATGCTGTCATCACTCATTAGATAGAGATATAACGGCATTAGATCTTTTGGCGTTTTAAGTTTTTGTGCATTTTCATCGGGGAAAGCACTTGCTCGCATACTGGTGCGTGTTCCACCCGGATTGATGCAGTTAATACGCAAGCTACTGTCTTTATATTCTTCATGTAACACTTGCATTAAGCCTTCTGTGGCAAATTTAGAGACAGAATAAGCCCCCCAACCATAACGGCCTTGGCGACCTACACTGGAGGTTGTCAAAATAAGGCTTGCATGAGGTGCCTTAAGCATTAGGGGGATTAAGGCTTTAGTCAACATAAAGGTTGCATTAACGTTGACTTGCATCACATCATGCCAAAGTGTACTTGGTTGGTTAATTATCGGCTCAACAACACCGAGTAGGCCGGCATTTTGTAATACACCGTCCAAATGAGGAAAACGTTTTACGATAGTATCAGCAAATTCCTGATAATCGTTCTCGCTCGCGGTGAGTAGATCTAAAGGGTAAAGCATCGGTTGTTGCCCGCCTGAAGTGATAATCTCATTTTGTACATCTTCAAGCTTAGATAAGGTACGTCCTAACAAGATTAATGTCGCACCATAGCGAGCATATGTGAGAGCAGCTTCTTTACCTATGCCATCACCAGCCCCCGTTACTAGAATTATTTTATCTCTTAATACAGTATGATCGGGTTGATATTGCAACATATTAATATCCTGTTTATTGAAAAATAAATAAAGTGTAACGTCTTATGTGCTTAAGAACCAGTTTAGCGACTCATTTTTAAAGTGATTAACGGCTAGTGATACAGATAATAACTGCCAGAATGGCGCCTTTGTTACTGGCATCAGCGTAAAATTTCGTTAAACTAGGTGCTATGATTTCACTGTGTTTTATTAACCTTAAAAGAGGCCTTTGTGGAGTATATTTTACAATATGGACTGTTTTTAGCTGAGATTGCGACAGTTGTTGTCGCTATTATTGCTATTGTTTCGTTTTTTGTGGTTATCGGTAGTAAAAAGCAACATCGAAAAGGCACATTAAAGGTGACTGATCTTGCTGAGTCTTACCACGATAAACAACGTGTTATGCAACAAGCCAAAATGGATGAGGCTGAATTAAAAGTGTGGCATAAAGCGTTTAAAAAACAACAAAAGAAAGAGCAAAAACTGAGTAAAAACAATGCTAAAGAAGGGCGCAAAGGCGTTGTTAAACCTTGTTTATATGTTATTGATTTTAAAGGTAGCATGGATGCCCATGAAGTTGGTGCATTACGTGAAGAGATAAGCGCTATCCTCTCTGTGGCACAAGCGGGTGATGAAGTACTGCTTCGTCTTGAAAGCCCCGGTGGTATGGTTCACGGTTATGGCCTAGCAGCAGCCCAGTTAACTCGTTTAAAAGATAAAGGGATCAAATTAACTGCAGTGGTCGATAAAGTCGCCGCCAGTGGGGGTTATATGATGGCCTGTATCGCTGATAAAATTGTTGCGGCACCTTTTGCGATTATCGGCTCTATCGGTGTGGTCGCTCAAATACCCAATATTCATCGTTTATTAAAGAAAAATGACATTGATGTTGAGTTACATACTGCCGGTGAATATAAACGCACGCTAACCCTATTAGGGGAAAATACGGATGAAGGTCGTGAGAAATTTAAACAAGATCTCAATGAAACTCATCTGCTATTTAAGTCTTTCGTACATAAATATCGCCCTGAATTAGATATTGATAGTGTTGCAACCGGCGAGTATTGGTATGGAACGGATGCTGTAGATAAAGGGCTGATTGATGAAGTGGGGGTCAGCGATGATTGGCTCATCAGTCGTATTAATGATTTTGAAGTATTATCCGTTCAATATATCCTGAAGAAAAAAATGGTAGAACGAGTTACTGGTGGCGCAATGGAAAGCGTGGATAAATTAATGATGCGTTGGCTACAAAGGGGTAAAAACCCACTGTTATAAGCATTATCAAATAACGAGTTGCTATCAAATTAGCGATATTCAGTAGTTAGATGTAAGCTGAGTATCGCTATTTTTTTATTATTTATTCAGCGTTTTTCGAATAAAAAAAGCCAGTGAGGTACACACTGGCATAAAAATAATTGATAATTTTTAACAACAATCGGGCAATATTTCCTCTTTCTAGGAAGACTCAATATAGCGATAAAGAGAAAATAAATATAATTGATATTACATATTGAATTGATAGGCTCTGAAAATCTTCTCTATATCTTATATTGATAGTTAATAACCGATTTCTTGGCAATAAGTGCCAAAATAGTCAGTAAAAATCATCACGCTAGATGGTATTTTTCAGATAACACATGTGCTAAATGTTTAAACATATTGAATGCAGCGGTACTTTTAGCCGTGGGTAAGCCCTGTTCATCTAAAAAAAATTCGCCTTTAAATACCAGTACATTGCCTTTTTGTTCAACAGAATCTGCGTACATACCTTGTAAATAGTCTTCATGTTCACGTATGATTTTATTCGCTTTTTCAAGTAGCATCTCTGCGGAAATAGGTGTAGTTTGTGTCGACATCATTTATGCTCCTTAGAAAAATAATTTGTTGCGCCTCGCTTTTTATCAGGTAGAGTGTGGCATTTTTAAAAGCTTAGCTACTCTATATACATAGACATCGCTATGTTTTAGACCTGAATCAGTGATGAGGTGATTAAAATACCTCAAAAAAAGTAACGTGTTTTGCGTTTAAACAAAAGCTTTGAATAAAAACAGGTTGATATATTGCAAAACTAACGCAATATAAAAAGAGATTTCAAAAGTTTTCTGAGCTGAGGGTATTAAACAATACCGTCATGACAAAGTTTAATTAGGTAAAGGTAATTATGGGTAAAGCTCTTGTTATCGTGGAGTCCCCGGCTAAAGCCAAAACAATCAATAAATATCTTGGCAATGACTACGTAGTAAAATCTAGCGTGGGTCACATTCGTGATTTGCCAAAAAGTGGTTCTGGCAGCCAGAAGAGCGAAAACTCATCCGCCACGAAAGGCGTGAAAAAGGTTAAAAAGGATGAGAAATCAGCCTTAGTCAGCCGTATGGGTGTCGATCCTTATAATGGTTGGCATGCAAACTACCAAATTCTGCCGGGTAAAGAGAAGGTAGTCGCTGAACTAAAAGCATTGGCTGAAAAAGCAGATCATATCTATCTCGCAACGGACCTTGACCGCGAAGGAGAAGCTATCGCGTGGCATTTACGCGAAGTGATCGGCGGTGAAGATGATAGATTTAGTCGTGTCGTGTTTAATGAAATTACGAAAAATGCCATTACACAAGCATTCCAAACACCGGGTGAGCTGAATATTGACCGTGTTAACGCGCAACAAGCACGTCGTTTTATGGATCGTGTGGTTGGCTATATGGTTTCTCCGCTGTTATGGAAAAAAGTGGCGCGTGGTTTATCTGCGGGGCGTGTACAGTCAGTTGCGGTACGCCTACTCGTCGAGCGTGAACGTGAAATTAAAGCATTTGTGCCAGAAGAGTATTGGCAATTACACGCTTCACTGCTGACACCCGATGAACAACCCTTGCGTATGGAAGTGACGCACTATCAAGATAACTCCTTTAAACCAGTCTCCTCTGAGGAAACTCAGGTGGCGGTTAAGGCGTTACAGAATGCCACTTTCATCGTTAAAAACCGTGAAGATAGACCAACATCCAGTAAACCAAGTGCCCCTTTGATCACCTCTACATTGCAACAAGCGGCAAGTACTCGCTTAAGCTTTGGGGTGAAAAAGACCATGATGTTGGCTCAACGTCTTTATGAAGCAGGTTATATCACCTATATGCGTACTGACTCTACCAACCTGAGTCAGGATGCAATCCAAATGGCACGTGATTATATTCACGATAAATTTGGTGCAAAATATCTGCCTAAAGAGCCGAATGTTTATTCAAGCAAAGAGAACTCACAAGAAGCACACGAAGCTATTCGTCCTTCTGATATCAATGTGACGGCTGAATCTTTAAAAGATATGGATAGCGACGCGAAGCGTTTATATCAACTGATTTGGGATCAATTTGTCGCCTGTCAAATGACACCGGCAAAATATGACTCAACCACACTTACGGTTGCATCAGGGGATTATAAACTACGCGCTAAAGGTCGCACATTACGTTTTGCGGGTTGGACAAAAGTCATGCCAGCAATGCGCAGTAAAGATGAAGATAAAACATTACCAGCGGTTGATGTAGGGGCGCAATTAGCGTTAGCTGAGTTATCGCCAACGCAACACTTTACTAAGCCACCAGCGCGTTTTAGTGAAGCTACATTAGTTAAAGAGCTAGAAAAACGAGGTATTGGTCGACCTTCAACTTATGCTTCAATTATCTCTACCATTCAAGATAGAGGTTATGTCAAAGTTGAAAATCGCCGTTTCTATGCAGAAAAAATGGGTGAGATTGTTACCGATCGCTTAGAAGAAAACTTTAGTGATTTGATGAACTACGATTTCACGGCTCAAATGGAAGATCATCTCGACCATGTAGCCAACAACCAAGAAAACTGGAAAGCGGTATTAGATGCATTCTTCACAGATTTTAGTCAGCAACTAGAAGTCGCTGAAAAAGATCCAGAAGAAGGTGGAATGCGACCTAACCCTATGGTTATTACTTCTATTGAATGTCCTACTTGTTCCCGTCATATGGGAATTAGAACAGCGACGACAGGGGTATTCTTAGGGTGCTCGGGCTATGCTTTACCACCAAAAGAGCGTTGTAAACAAACGATAAATCTTATTCCTGAAGATGAATTACTTAATATCTTGGAAGGAGATGATGCGGAAACTAATGCATTACGTGCCCGTCGTCGTTGTCCGAAATGCGGTACGGCAATGGACAGTTATCTTATTGATACTCATCGTAAATTACATGTTTGTGGTAATAATCCTGCATGTGATGGTTATGAAGTTGAAGAAGGTGAATTCCGCTTAAAAGGTTATGAAGGCCCAGTGATTGAGTGTGATAAATGTGGCGCTGAAATGCATCTAAAAATGGGGCGTTTTGGCAAGTACATGGGTTGCACCAATGAAGAGTGTAAAAATACACGTAAGATCTTAAAGAGTGGTGAAATTGCACCACCAAAAGAAGATCCGGTTCCACTACCTGAGTTGCCTTGTGAAAAATCGGATGCTTACTTTGTGTTACGTGATGGCGCGGCGGGTATTTTCCTTGCGGCCAATACGTTCCCTAAATCAAGGGAAACCCGTGCACCGAAAGTGGCTGAGTTAGTACGTTTTAAAGATAGATTATCGGAAAAAATGCGCTACTTAGCACAAGCACCTGTAACCGATCCAGAAGGGAATCCAACCATAGTACGTTTTAGTCGTAAAACTAAACAGCAATATGTCTCTTCTGAAAAAGAGGGGAAAGCAACAGGTTGGTCAGCCTTTTATATTGATGGCAAATGGGTTGAAAAAAGTAAATAATATCGATAGTTATTGATATTTTAAGATAAAAAAGCGACTTACTGACATAAGTCGCTTTTTTTGCATTAAGAGGATATGCTAATTAACGTACATTGAAACAGTATTAATGGTGAGTCTCTATTTGTTGATATCGACGACTTTATGCTGAGCATAAATAATAAGAGGAAGATACTATGAAACTGATACCTTTGTTACTCTCTGGACTACTCTTTACATCGGTTGCCAGTGCGGCGAGCTTAGATGTTACGTTAAAAGAAGCCTTACCTACAGGGGCGGGTGATGATATTGGTGTTGTCACTATTACCGAAACCGATTATGGGCTGTTATTTACGCCAAAACTTACTGGGTTAACACCGGGTGTTCATGGTTTTCATATCCATGCTAATGGCTCTTGTGAGCCAGATATGAAAGATGGAAAACCTGTTCCAGCATTAAAAGCGGGTGGTCATCTTGATCCTGAAAATAAAGGTGTTCACTTAGGGCCTTATAACAAAGAAGGGCATTTAGGTGATCTACCTGGTTTGGTTGCCAATAGTCAAGGTGACGCTGATTATGCCGTTCTTGCTCCTAGACTGACTAAGCTTGATCAAATTAAAGATAAAGCCTTAATGGTTCACGTTGGGGGAGATAACTACTCAGATAACCCAGAAGCGCTTGGCGGTGGTGGTGCTAGAATGGCATGTGGTGTGATTAAATAATTCATTTATTTATAATCCAAAAGCTATCTGATGATGGCTTTTGGGTTAATGGTTATACTCACTAAAATAGTGCATAGTTTTATCCCATCGCAATGTGATGAAATCACATTTAATATTGATTAAAAAACGACTGCTTTAAGCGGTTTTTCTTATGTATTTTTTGGGTGTTAACCATATCATTTTTTCTTTTTCTATTTTCCCCGTCATTTTCTACTATTACTTATTTGATTAATTATTTATAAAAAATAATATATCTAACATAATATGAATCTTTATTTATTTCGTTTCTCCTTATTTATGCAATCCGAATTTTATCATTATTCATAAAATGAATATAAAAAGCCCAAAAGAAGATTAAAAAAACAGACATATTATATAGGCTAAATAAAATAAACGGCTTATTTAGAATTATATTTTAATTAAACCAAGCTTATTAGCTAAATATATTGATAAAATTGAGCTATTTAAAGTGGCAAGGTAATGAAATTGAATGTGATTAATTTTTAACTGTTAAAAATCAATGCATTATGAACTATTTTTTGAGCTTTCCATATTGGAAACAAAATATATTTTACTGTACCCAGTATTTACTGGGTTATGAGTAATTTGTTTATTTATTATTCATATTTTATACTAACAAATACTTTTTATGATTATTTTCACAGCATGATATAGTGATATTTTAATCATTTTACGCAAAGTGACTTATGCTAGAGAGATACTAAATATGGGAGCTGTTTACAGTTTATTAATAAGCTTTTATTATCCTTTATTCAAGTCTTATTGTACGCACTGTCTAAGATAGCGGATATAACGGACGAAGTGTTTTTAGTGTAATCGTTTAGTTTAATTTGTTATTTTTGATAAAAGGATATTGTTATGCCAACACCTTGCTATATTTCCATTGAAGGGAAAACACAAGGTAACATCACGGCAGATCCTGTCAGTAATATATTACCCACATTATTTATGCCAGAAGGCATAACGGCGATGAAAAGGTTCAAATATGCTAATGACAATGATTAAATTATTTGTTCTTATTCCTTATCTATTGTTAGGTGGTTGTAGTGGGCTTATCAATATATATCTTGATAATAAATTCCCCGTCAATATGAATAATGATGGCAATAAAATCACGGTTTATTCAACTATTTCCCCTGAAACAGTAGTGCAAGTCCGAGGTACTTATACGTCAAATAAATGCCAACGTTCTCATTTTAATTCTGATTATACCGAAGTCTCTTACTCCTCTTTAACACAAAAAGTAGAGGTAGAACGTAAAATAGCAGAGGATAATAAAACTGCGACCTACACTGTGCCTATTGATGGAGGGGGATGGTGTAATTGGAAGTTGAAAGAAATAGATATAGCACCAATATCGGTGAAATACAAACAAGATAGAATTAGTACTCTTGTTTTTCCTATTGTTAATAGTGAATATTCGAGAGTAGAATTATTTACAACAATAGCTCCTATAATGATTGAAAGTGAAAATGGCCAATCAATCTATTATTCACTATCAAGAATAGAAGGTGAAAAGAGTTTATCCAATAAATTAAATGGAAAAATTTATTTTAATTATAAAGTTGAACCTAAACTAACTACGACTATCTCAAAGGATGACAAAGCTATTTTCCCTAACGGTAATATTAAAACACTGAGTGGTTCGACTTATAGTAAAATGATTGGTTTTAATGAAATAATCGAGAATAGTGATGAGAAATCGTTTACTTCTTTTGTTAGATATATTGATTAATCAATAGGTTACTATTCTAATTCAACTATTAATTTAACTATGCAATCTTATAGATTTATTTGATATGAGCTAACCTTCGATGGTGATCATCTTCTATGTATGTACATTACGTTAAATATGATTCTGTTGCTCCTGACCGTTTACTGTACTTTCCAACGCTTACTAGGCAATAGTACAGTGGTTTTAACAGCAAATCGAATCAGTAAATTGTTATTATCACAATACAATCAAGACCATCCACAGACAGCAAGATTTCTACCAATTTTTATAGCTTATAACTATTCGATATAATAAAACCTAAATAACCTTATTAATTACGTTAGACCGAAATGAAATAAGTGATATAGTGGTTATATATTGCTTATTTATTATTCTTTTTGGTTATATGAATATGAGCGGAATAACAGAATAATAAGTCTTTTGTAAAGGGATCGTGCTTCTATGAAATTACAACAGTTGCGTTATATCGTTGAAGTGGTGAATAACGATTTAAACGTCTCAACGACAGCAGAGCGTTTATATACCTCTCAGCCGGGGATCAGTAAACAAATTCGTATGCTAGAAGATGAGTTGGGTATACAAATATTCTCTCGCAGTGGTAAGCACTTAACACATGTGACGCCAGCGGGGGAAGAAATTGTCAGATTATCTCGTGAGATATTATCCAAAACAGAAGCTATCCGCTCGGCTGCAGGGGAACACACTTATCCTGATCGCGGTTCGCTTTCTATTGCCACCACTCATACACAAGCGCGTTATGTTTTACCCCCTGTGATTAAAGGTTTTATAGAACGTTATCCCGAAGTGTCATTACATATGAATCAGGGTTCACCGACACAAATTGCAGAAGATGTTTGCCGTGGTAAAAGTGATTTTGCTATAGCGACCGAATCACTACATCTGTATAACGATTTAGTGATGTTACCTTGTTATCGTTGGAATCGTATTGTGGTGGTAACTAAAGATCACCCATTGGCGCAAAAGCGTGAAGTTACCTTACAAGAGCTTGCAACTTACGATATCGTTACTTATACCCATGGTTTTACTGGGCGCTCTGATCTTGACGAAGCCTTTGGTAAAGTGGGTTTAAAGCCTAAAATTGTTTTTACTGCAACGGATGCGGATGTAATAAAAACTTATGTCAGGCTACACTTAGGTATTGGTGTGATTGCGAGTATGGCATTTGATCCGATGCTTGATAGCGATTTAGTCGCTATTGATATGCGTGATAAATTTAGTTATAGCACCACAAAAATTGCATTTCGACGTAGTGGTTTTTTACGCGGTTATATGTATGACTTTATGTGGCGTTTTGCCCCACATCTAACACGTAATTTGGTGGAACAAGCGACAGCTTTACGCACCAATGAAGAAATTGAAGAGTTATTTAAAGATATCGAGTTACCTTTAGTTTAATACGCAAAGGCGGGTATATTATCCCGCCTTTTATCATTATGTAACTTATAACATTAATGCTATTGCAATAAAAAGTCCCCACTAAAAAATGAATCAGATTGAGTAATACTCAACTGACGAAACTTATTTAAAAAAGCATAAAATTGTCGATTAATCAGTGGATCATTAAGTGCACCAATATCAAAAATTGAGGTGATTGTTGTGTATTCTACTGAAATCGTAAATTTTCGCCCCGAACAACTGGCTAATAACATTTTGGCTGTTCGATGTGAGAAACGTAGACTCATTATTTTTAATTTAGGTACAAAAATAAGCTGATTATTATGATTAAGGATTTCCGTCACACCTGCAATAGTTATTGTTTTATAGCTATCAAAGGATTGGCGTATTCCTAGTTCAATTTGTTGTCCCTGATTGCGTAAAAAATCGATAAACTCGGCTAATGACGGTGACGCTGCATTAATGGCCGCACCTAATAACAGTTGCACAAAGGCTTGAGCAATTGAAAAATCAAATGTTTGCTTATCAAGTCGTTTGCTTTCAACTTTATTACGGCTAAGCAAAGGCAAATGATTAAGGGTTTCTAGCCAATGCTCTGGTTGATAATAAGCTTCACTATCTTCTTTTTTTAATACTGAAAGATGATTCGACATAATAGAGATTAAGGCAATTTGTATATCTTTCAGTTGTGTCATGATCATTTTTTCTGATTCGTTAAAACGTTTAGGTGAAGCGATAATAAATTGAACAAGTCCTTCTGTATCTTTGATATTAAGTGTCTGTTGTAATGATTTTATTGCTAAAGGCTGTGGAAAAGGGGGCGTAATAGGTTGTGCAAAATAACTATCAGCCATCATAATCTTTTTTAGTTGTTCGGCTTGTTGATTGTTCATATACATTATCCTTTATTTGCAATAATACCCCCATTAAATCCTAATTAAGTTAAAAGAAAGAGATTAAGTTTTGTTAGTAATATAATCTCAATAACATCATATTAACAAATCGTGTGGTCCGTAAGCGAAATTTCTCTTTCTATGATATGGTTAATAGATAACCTTACCTATTTTGATAGTTTGTGATTGCTGTCAGCATAAAAATAAGAAGGAGAGGAGCTATGTCGTTACGTCTGAAAAAGGAGAGTCTTTCTACGCTCTCTGTAGGTACTCATCAATATGAGTATTACCGTCTTTCTGAAGTTGCTCGTCAATTAGGGGATATCACTCGTCTCCCTAAATCGTTAAAGGTTCTGCTAGAAAATTTAGTCCGCTATCTTGATGATGATACGGTTGTTGAAGATGATATTAAGGCATTGGTGGATTGGCAAAAAAATGCCCACGCCTCCCGTGAAATTGCCTATCGCCCAGCAAGAGTATTAATGCAAGATTTTACGGGTGTACCTGCCGTTGTTGATTTAGCCGCTATGCGTGAAGCCGTAAAATCTTTGGGGGGAAATGTAGAAAAAGTTAATCCACTTTCTCCTGTTGACTTGGTTATCGACCATTCGGTGATGGTTGATAAATATGCCAGTGATGATGCTTTTGAGAAAAACGTTGAAATTGAAATGCAGCGTAACTATGAGCGTTATCTCTTTTTACGTTGGGGGCAACAGTCGTTTGAACGTTTTCGTGTAGTACCTCCTGGAACGGGCATTTGCCATCAGGTTAACTTAGAATATTTAGGTAAAGCGATATGGTCTGAGCAACAAAATGGCCGACATATTGCTTACCCTGATACTTTGGTTGGAACCGATTCACATACTACTATGATCAATGGTCTGGGCGTGTTGGGTTGGGGCGTTGGTGGCATTGAGGCGGAAGCTGCGATGTTAGGCCAACCGATCTCAATGCTGATCCCTGATGTGGTAGGTTTTAAGTTAACGGGTAAACTACGTGAGGGGATCACAGCGACTGACCTAGTATTAACCGTAACGCAAATGTTACGTCAACATGGTGTGGTAGGGAAATTTGTTGAGTTTTATGGTGATGGACTGGCTTCTTTGCCTCTTGCTGACCGAGCGACGATTGCCAATATGTCACCTGAATATGGTGCAACCTGTGGCTTCTTTCCTATTGACGAAATTACATTAGATTATTTACGTCTTACTGGGCGTGAAGAGCAAGAAATTGCATTAGTTGAAGCCTATAGTAAAGAGCAAGGCTTATGGCGTCATGCCGGTGATGAACCTATTTTCACCTCAACCTTATCGTTAGATATGGGCACTGTGGAAGCAAGTCTTGCTGGCCCTAAACGACCACAAGATAGAGTTAACTTGCTGAATGTACCAAAAGCATTTAAAGCTGCTGTAGAGCTTGAAACAAATAAAAAACCTCTTGCTCAATATCCTCAGGTCACTATTGATAATCAGCCTCCTTTTACCTTAACGGATGGTGCGGTAGTGATTGCAGCGATCACCTCATGTACCAATACCTCTAACCCTAATGTTTTAATGGCCGCAGGTCTACTGGCTAAAAATGCGGTAGAAAAAGGCCTACAGCGTAAGCCATGGGTCAAATCGTCACTAGCCCCCGGCTCTAAAGTGGTGACTGACTACTTAGCACTGGCGGGATTAACACCTTATTTAGATAAACTTGGTTTTAATTTGGTTGGTTATGGTTGTACCACATGTATTGGTAACTCAGGGCCTTTATTAGCCCCGATTGAAGAGGCGATTAAAGATAATGATTTAACTATAGCCGCTGTATTATCGGGTAATCGTAACTTTGAAGGTCGTATCCATCCTTTAGTGAAAACCAACTGGCTTGCTTCTCCTCCTTTAGTCGTGGCTTATGCGCTATCTGGTAATATGAATATTGATTTGACCAAAGAGCCATTAGGTGAAGATAAGCAGGGCAATCCGGTCTATTTAAAAGATATTTGGCCTGACAGTAAAGCCATTGCCGATGCGGTGGAAAAAGTAAAAACGCAGATGTTCCATAAAGAGTATTCTGCGGTATTTGATGGTGATGAAACTTGGCAATCACTAAAAATACAAGATACCCCTGTATATGCTTGGCAACCTGATTCTACCTATATTCGCCATCCTCCTTTTTTTGAAGGTATGACAAAAACACCAGAGGCGATTAAAGATATTCACCAAGCTAGTATTTTAGCCATATTAGGTGACTCGGTGACCACCGATCATATTTCACCTGCTGGGAATATTAAAGCCGATAGCCCTGCTGGGCGTTATCTTCGAGAGCATGGTGTTGAACCAAAAGACTTTAACTCTTACGGTTCAAGACGTGGTAATCACGAAGTTATGATGCGAGGAACTTTTGCAAATATTCGTATTCGTAATGAAATGGTGCCGGGGATCGAAGGGGGCTTTACAAAACATATTCCAACGGGAGAAACGTTAGCCATTTATGATGCGGCGATGCGTTATCAGCAAGAAAATACGCCTTTAGCCATTATTGCCGGTAATGAATATGGATCAGGCTCTAGCCGTGACTGGGCCGCCAAAGGTACACGATTATTAGGTGTGCGAGTGGTGATAGCCGGATCGTTTGAACGTATTCACCGTTCTAATTTGATTGGTATGGGAGTATTACCTTTAGAATTTCCTAACGGTGTATCACGCCAGACTTTAGGGCTCAAAGGTGATGAAAAAATTGAGATAACGGGGCTTAATTCGCTAACACCGGGTCAAGATGTCGCTGTCAATATTACTTTTGCAGATGGTCGCCAAGAAACTATTATGGCTCGTTGTCGTATTGATACGCAAACTGAGCTGGCTTATTTTGAACATGGCGGGATCTTGCATTATGTTATTCGTAATATGTTGTAAAATAATTTAGTAAGTATTAATTAGTTGGCGAAGAATGATGAATTAATTCTTCGCTTTCTTTTTTATAATAGAATATTTTTATATTTCATAATATCGACAAATGATTTCATCTAATACTATAAACTAACCATTAAATGCTAAACGTATTTTTAATGAGTATCAAGTTAATATAACAATATTAACAGGGTGTTATTATGGAGGTGTTTATGAAGAAATATAAAATAACGAGTGAAACAAAAGAATATAATGGTGTTACTTTATATAGAATTAGAAGAGTGTATACAGATAGTCCAGGAGGATGGATAGAAAATGAAAGTAATTTAAGCAGAGATGATAATTGTTTTATTTTTGATAATGTAATGGTATTTGGTAATGCTAAAGTCACAGATAATGCAATTATAAGAAATAATGTGAAGATCTACGGTAATGCAATAGTTAAGGGAAATAGTAAAGTAAAAGACAATGCAGAGATTTATGGTAATGTGCTAGTGGAAGATAATGTGACAATATCTGATGATGTTGTAATATATGATAATGCAGTTATTAAAGATAATGCGAGAATATCTGACGATGCTGTAATATATGATAATGCTGTTATTAAAGATAATGCTAAAGTATCAGAATATGCTATTGTTCGTGGTGATGCAATAGTTGAAAAAAATGGTTGGGTGACTGGTTATGCGACTGTTGAGGGAAATACAATTGTATCGAAAGGTGAGGTTATTAAGAGCCAATTTGGCTCTTGGGATGATATTAATGAACTAAGAGCATTTTATATTTATATTAATAGATATAACAGTACAGCGACTGCATATGTTAATGGTAGACATCAGGTACCTATTACTATTTATATAGAGGCTTTAGATAAAAATGGTCGTATCATAAAAATAGCCAAAGAAGATATTTATAGAAATACACATATTGTAAATGAAAAAAATCTTCCTATTGACCGCAATGATATTTCTTTATCTGATAAAGAAAATGGATTTGTATTTCCAAGCAGTGAAGAAGCAACATTGAACTCCCCTGATGCATCTACTTGTGTTATTTATCTTTCTGTTAATAAAGTGATAGATACCTTTAGGATTTGTGCACAGACTCACATTAAAGGAAAAGAGTATACTACAGCCTTTAAAAATAATTACAGTGATTATTTAAATTTTATCATTCTGGACGTTGCACCAAAAAAAATATTTACAGAAGCAGATGTAGACATAGAACCGCTGGTAAATCCTAGAATAGAAAAAGATCTAGAAACATCAGGTGATGTCTTGACGAAATATTATCTAAGGTTTAACGGTAATAATAGAACGATAACTAAGAGTGTAGAGTATGAAGAAAATAAATCTTTTCATTATTTTCAAAAAGGTCATTATCAGATTATTAGCACATCGACTGATAAATATATTAAAAAAATTCCATTAAAGCCTCATTATTACACTAAGGAATTCCATTTTAAACCAGATACTTTAATTCCGGTCACATCAGCAAATGATGAGGATGGAGTATGTTTCTGGAGCTATAGTATAGAATATGGAAAAGCATTTACATCCAGTAGGAAAGATGAAGAAATGAATTGTATTATATATGATCAATATGGTAATGATCTTCAAGTATCAATTAAAGCAGATGAAAATAATAAATTAAAGTTTTATTTTGGGTCATAACTATTAATAAATAGGTCACTTATTATAAGTGACCTGATAAATTATAAGTCGTGTTTACCACCCTTGAATAGCACCACCTTTAAAAATAGTCTCAGCGGCTGTTGCCACTTCGGGTGACTGGTAGGCTCTAATAAAATCGCGTACATTCTCTGCTTCTTTATTATCTTCTCTTGTAACAATAATATTAGTATAAGGTGAACTTTTATCTTCAATAAAAATACTGTCTTTGGTTGGTGATAAATTAATTTGTTGGATATAAGTTGTGCTAATTATCGCAACTGTTACTTGGGGATCGTTTAATACTCGTGGTAGTTGCGCACCTTCTAATTGCATAATATTTAATTTAAGTGGATTATCAATAATATCGAGTGTTGTGGGTAATAGGCCACTGTCAGGGTTTAAGGTGATCAGTTTCTCTTTTTGTAGCAATAATAATGCGCGCCCCAAGTTGGTTGGATCATTGGGCAGTGCTATTGTATCACCGGGTTTTAATTCTTGAGGATGTTTAATTTTGGTTGAATAACCCGCCATAGGAAAAACAAAGGTATTGCCTACCGCGACGAGGTTATAACCACGAGAACGATTATCTTGCTCAAGGAAAGGGCGATGTTGGAACACATTGGCATCTAATTCTTTGTTTGCAGTGGGATCGTTAGGTAACAATGAGCCACTAAAACCCACCAGCTCAACCTCTAAACCATATTTTTCTTTAGCCACTTTTTTAGCGACTTCTGCCACATCTTGCTCTGCACCATTAATCACCCCCACTTTAATTGCATAACGGTTGTTATCATTGTTATCGCAACCTGTTAATAGTGTCCCAGCTAATAAAAGAGACGCAAAAATCCTACCAGAAAAATGTAATGGCATTATGCTATTCCTATTAAAAATTATTTAGTTATAAATAGCTTAAAGCCAGTTAAAGAGTCAACAGCTTGCCATATGATAAAATTTCACATGATATAATTTAATAATTAAAGGATAAAAAAATCATCTTGAAAATAGTCAGTAGCTTGATGGGGGTAAGTGCAGGAAAATAAAATCCGGGCTAAATCACCCGGATTGAATAATAACGCTGATAATCTATCCGATATTTATGTTATTGCGCTTTTTTAAATAACATATGTCCCATTTTATCCGCTTTAGTATCAAGATAATGAGCATTACTTGGATTACGTCCTACGATTAATGGAACACGCTCTACCACGTTGATCCCAGCTTCTTTCATTATTTCGATTTTCTTTGGATTATTGGTTAATAATCGTACTTCATGTATGCCTAATAGATTATACATATCAGCGCAAAGGGTGAAGTCGCGCTCATCGGCTTTAAATCCTAACTTTAGATTAGCTTCGACAGTATCTAATCCTTGGTCTTGTAATGCATAAGCGCGGATTTTATTAAGTAAACCAATATTGCGACCTTCTTGGCGATGATAAAGTAATACACCACGGCCTTCTTTGCTAATTTGTGAAAGGGCAGCTTCTAGCTGAAAGCCACAATCACAACGCAGGCTAAATAGTGCATCGCCAGTTAAACATTCAGAATGAATACGGGATAAAACGGGTTTTGTGCCAGAAATGTCACCAAAAACGAGGGCAACATGATCTTTTCCTGTGGCAATTTCTTCAAAACCCACCATTAAAAACTCACCAAAAGGAGTAGGGAGTTTTGCTTCTGCGATACGTCTTAATTTCATTATTTTTGACTCATAATTTCAGGTGATACTCTCGTTCAAGATTATACACTTTATAACGAGGACAAAGAGAAATAAAACACTGAAATGGTTCCTTGTCTAAATCGGCAGGGAATTTGATAACACACACTTAATAAATCACACCTAAACAAATTATCAGATTTTAAGCCTACTTGCATAATTATTTATTGCTAAACTGGTATTGTTTATACTAATCATTTATATCAGTTAATCATCAGTAAATAAAAACAGTGCATACAGAATAGATAAGGACAAATAGATTGAATAAGCAAATATCAGTATTGATGCTTTTAGGAAGTGGATTGCTTTTGATTGTACCTATTGTGGTGCTTATTCTGGGATGGCAATGGCAACCATCAGCACATCCTCTGGGAGGCGAAAGCACTTTATGGATAGCCAATAGTGCGGCTAAACCTTGGGGAGCTTTAACTATATTACTTTGCCTTGTTTTGCTCTTTTTTATTCTTAAACTACCTAAAAAAGCATTTATTCAGTTGGCAATTATTATGGTCGCGACTTTGATGTTGGGGCAGTTGATCAAAGTGGTTGTAAAAAATAGCGTTAAAGAGCCACGACCTTATGTGGTTTGGGTCAGTAACCAACTATCAATATCACCAGAACATTTTTACCAAGTGTCTCGTCCTGAGCGTGAGCAACTGTTGCATAATGGATTATCTCATTCGTCGCTGATCCCTCAATGGCAATTAAGCCATTGGCGAGCAGAAACCGGTTATGCCTTTCCTTCTGGACACAGCTTATTCTCTGCAACACTGGCTTTATTTGTGTTTGTGCTGTGTATGTTACGACGCCACTATTTTTTAGCCAGCTTAGGGATATTATGGGGTATTGATGTGACTGTCGGACGAATAATATTAGGTATGCACTGGGCATCTGATGTGATTGTCGGTATTCTGATTAGTGCTGTGTTGGTGTGGTGTGCATTTTGGATGATTGAACGACGATTGTTGTTAAAACCTTGATAATCGTTTTTCTTTTTGAGATAGCGAATTTATTTTTCACTATTTATGTGAAAAAATATACGAAAATCAGATGATTCTAAGAAATGACTTTCTTTGTGAGTGGTGAAAATGCTACCTTTATCCCTTATCCAAAGAAAAGAGAATAAAAAGGAAATAATGTGAAGAAAGTTCTACTTTTTATTTTGGTTGTTCTGGTGCTAGCTATTGTCGTAATAGCCATGACGTTAGGTTCAAATAATGATCAGGTGATCACCTTCAATTATCTTATTGCTCAAGGTGAATATCGTATCTCTACTTTATTAGCCACGCTGTTTGGTGTTGGTTTTGTACTGGGCTGGATCGTCAGTGGCGTTTTTTACTTGCGAGTACGTTTATCATTAGTAAGAGCAAAGCGTAAAATTAAGCGCCTTGAAAGTGAGCAAACCAAACAAGAAAGCCAAGAAAATCGTTCTACAGCCGTTTCTACTGTAAAATAAGGACGAGAATAGATGCTTGAGTTGCTGTTTCTGTTATTACCGGTCGCTGCGGCTTATGGCTGGTATATGGGGCGTCGTGGTGCGCAACAGGATAAACAGCAAAATGCCGATCGCCTGTCACGTGAATATGTGGCAGGGGTTAACTTTTTACTTTCTGATCAACAAGACAAAGCGGTTGATCTGTTCCTTGAAATGCTTAAAGAGGATAGCTCAGCCTTTGAAGCACATCTTACTTTAGGTAATCTATTTCGCTCTCGTGGTGAAGTTGAACGTGCGATTCGTATTCACCAATCGTTAATGGAGAGCGCGGCACTCTCTTTTGAACAACGTCTTCTCGCTATTCAGCAACTTGGCCGTGATTATGTCGCAGCAGGGGTTTATGATCGCGCTGAACATATGTTTTTACAGCTGATTGATGAGCAGGATTTTCGTCAAAGTGCATTACAATCCCTCCTAGCCATTTATCAACTTACCAGTGACTGGGGTAAGGCGATAGAAACCGCAGAGAAATTGGTAAAACTGGGTCAACATGAACTTAAAGAGCAAATTGCTCATTTCTATTGTGAACTCGCATTGCAAGAAATGAGCAGTGATAATCTTGATAATGCGCTAAGTTTTCTACAAAAAGCCGGGCAAATGGATCCACTTTGTGCCCGTGTTTCCATTATGTATGGTCGTATCTATATCGCGCGCGATGAAAAAAATAAAGCCATTGATGTATTAATGAAAGTAATTGAGCAAGATAAAGAGATGGTCAGTGAAACCTTGCCAATGCTTTTTGAATGCTTCCAATCTCAAGGTGATCCTGCACGTTGGGAAGCCTATCTACGTCAATGTGTCGAGAGTAATTGTGGTGCCATTGCAGAGCTTTATCTTGCCGATATTATTGAAGAGAAAGAGGGCATTGAAGCCGCACAGTTATATATTAATCGCCAACTAGAACGTCATCCTACCATGCGACTTTTCTATCGTTTAATGCGCTATCATTTAGCTGAAGCAGAAGAAGGACGCGCAAAAGAGAGTCTGATCTTATTACGTTATATGGTCGGTGAGCAGATCCGCACAAAACCTGATTACCGTTGCCATAAATGTGGTTTTACCTCCCATGCATTATATTGGCATTGTCCATCCTGTCGCTCTTGGGATACCGTTAAGCCGATACGTGGCTTAGATGGTCAGTGACGATGTCACTTTTAATAGTCTCTTGATAAATAAAGGCCTTAAAATGTCATTTGATTGTGATAAAAAATCGCCCAGCTCTACCTGCGCGCCCGTTATTGTGGCACTAGACTATGAAGACCAAAAAAGTGCACTCGATTTTGCACAACGTATCGACCCTTCATCTTGTCGCCTTAAAATTGGTAAAGAGATGTTTACTCGCTTTGGACCGCAATTTGTAACGCAATTGCAACAGCAAGGATTTGATATTTTCTTAGATTTAAAATTTCATGATATACCCAATACGGGGGCGAGAGCAGTTGCCGCGGCTGCCGATTTAGGGGTATGGATGGTAAATGTGCATGCGAGTGGTGGTAGTCGTATGATGCGTGCGGCAAAGGAGAGCTTAAGATCATTTGGCAAAGAGGCACCGCTATTAACCGCTGTCACTGTGTTGACCAGTATGGATCAATCCGATCTCACTGAATTGGGCATTAACTTAACTCCAGCAGAACAAGCCGAACGCTTAGCATTACTGGCTAAAGCCTGTGGTCTTGATGGTGTGGTATGTTCGGCCCATGAAGCCACTCGTTTTAAACAAGTGTGTGGTGATGACTTTTTATTGGTCACTCCCGGAATTCGACCCGCGGGGAGCGAAGTGGGTGATCAGCGTCGAGTTATGACGCCAGAGCAAGCGATAGTGGCTGGGGTGGATTATATGGTGATCGGCAGACCTATTACACGCAGTGAAAATCCACTGGAAACTTTACAGCAAATTAATCGTTCTATACAAGGTGTTGTGCAACATGGATAATAATTCTCGGCTGGTTTATTCCACTGATATTGGTCGGATTAAAGAAGAAGAGCAGAAACCTACACGCCCCGCCGGTGATGGTATTGTGCGTATCCAACGTCAAACCAGTGGCCGTAAAGGTAAGGGTGTTTGTGTTATCTCCGGTATTGATTTGGATGATGCAGCTCTGGCTAAATTAGCGGCTGAATTAAAAAAGAAATGTGGTTGTGGTGGCAGTGTTAAAGAGGGATTAATTGAAATCCAAGGTGATAAACGGGATTTAATTAAATCTTTATTAGAAGCGAAAGGGATGAAAGTGAAATTGGCCGGAGGCTAAGGTAGTTCTTTATCACAACCCCAATCATCGATTGAAGCCTAGTATTCTACATATAGTGCGCTTATCTTGTTGAAGGTCGGCGCATTTTTATTATTAGCAAACTAGTTTTAGTGGTGACAGTGTCACTTTATATATCTGTAGAGTCGCAAAATGCAATAAATAAAAAAGCTGATAACCTGAGTAAGGTTATCAGCTTGATAATATCTATTACGCTAAATAGCTGTTAAATCGGACGAGCAACAATATTACGCGTTTCTAGTTTCACATCTTCAATACGTACCGCAATAATGTCATTAAGCTTATAGGCTGTTTCGCCTTTAATAATGACAGAGCCAGTTTCTTGACTGCATTGAATTTCGTCACGTACCGCATGTAAAAATGGTGCAGGAATAAAGGCAATAGCCCCATTTTCAACTAAACGTACCCGAATACCACCACGAGTAATATCAATAATTTCGGCATTAAAGGTACTCTCAGTGCCAGCAAAAGGTTTTAAGAAGCGCGCATATAACCAATCACCGACATCGCGCTCGGCCATACGGTTAGCACGACGACGTTCGGCAATACGAACACAATCTTCATCTTGCGGTTTTTCTGCCGCACTTTTGCTGATAATCGCTTTTAATAAACGGTGATTTAAGATATCACTGTATTTACGGATCGGTGATGTCCATGTCGCATAAGCTTCAAGGCCTAAACCAAAGTGAGGGCCTGGCTCTGTTTTTATTTCAGCGAAGTTTTGGAAACGACGAATACGGCTATCAAGGAATTGGTTTGGCTGATTATCCAGTTCACGACGTAAGCGACAGAAACCTTCAAGGGTTAATAACTCATCTGCGTTAGTTTCAATACCGTGCTCTTTTAAGGTTTGTGAGACTTGATCAATATAGAGCGGATCAAAACCAGTATGAACGTTATAAATACCAAAACCGAGATTACGACTAAGTACCTTTGCCGCACAAATATTGGCGGTGATCATCGCTTCTTCCACGATACGGTTGGCAGTACGACGTTTTTCCGCCACGATATCTAATACGTTGCCACTGTCATCAAGAATAAAGCGATAGTCCGGACGCTCTTTAAAGACGAGAGCATGTTGTTCACGCCATATATGACGTTTCTCGCTCATCTCTTTTAACAGCATGACTTGTTCATGAACAATCTCATTTTCGGGTGCCCACTGTGTTTCTTCACCTTCTAGCCAATCAGAAATGTTGTCATAAACCAGTTTTGCTTTTGATTCTACCCATGCTGAGTAGAAGTGGATCTCATCGGTTAATGCACCATCCTCCATGATACCCACTTGGCAGACTAACGCAGGGCGTTTTTCATTAGGGCGCAATGAGCAGAGATTATCTGATAGCTCACGAGGTAACATCGGGATATTAAAGCCCGGTAGATAGTTTGTTAGCGCTCGTTGTGCTGCGATGGTATCTAATTCACTATTAGGCTGAATATAAGCCGTTGGATCGGCAATAGCGATATACAGTGAAAGTTGACCATTTTCTTCTTTACGAATATATAACGCATCGTCCATATCTTCGGTTGAAGCACTATCGATGGTCACAAAGGAGAGCGCAGTTAAATCTTCACGCGGTAGATCATCATGTAAGGTTAATGTTTCACTGTCTACTTCAGGTGCATTTCGCTCTAATTGATGACGCATTAATGTCACCCACCAAGGTGCAAAATGGTCATCTTTATCGGTAATAAAATCAGTTAATTCAGCTTGGAAATGTTTATCACCTTTAAGAGGGTGTCGGCGCATTTCCGCCACTGCCCAATCTTGATCGGCAAATGGATGCGTTAAGCTTTTTATAGGACGACAAGGAATGGCATCTTTGAGTAGAGGGTGATCAGGAATAATCCATAGACGATTATCACCTTCTTTTTTCTGAACACGGCCGACAAAGCGAGTCAAAAAGGGTTCTACCAGCTCTTCAGGCTCAGCGGACTCTTTATCATTATTGGTATGTACGGCAGCAATAATGCGATCACCGTGCATCACTTTTTTCATTTGAGGAGGAGGGATAAAATAGCTTTTCTGACCATCAACTTCAAGGAAGCCAAAGCCTTTATCTGTCCCTTTTACAAGGCCTTCCACGCGCGGTGTTTGGGCATGGAGTTGCTGTTTTAGCTGAGCAAGCAGCGGATTGTCTTGAAACATATTTTTCCGGAAAGTCGGCAATTTTAATAATAAAAGTGGGCAATAGTTTTATTCGATTGTGTGTAATGACGCAAGTAATATGCATCAGAAAAACAGAGAAATTTGCACAATGTTATTGTGGATCTGTTTTTTCGGTATACTCACAGAGATCTTCAATAATACAAGAGCCACACCGTGGTTTTCTGGCAATACAGGTATAACGACCATGCAGGATAAGCCAATGGTGGCAATCGACTTTAAATTCTGCCGGTACCACTTTTAGCAGTTTTTGTTCCACTTCATTAACATTTTTTCCCGGTGCAAATTTAGTGCGATTACACACGCGAAAGATATGTGTATCAACAGCAATGGTCGGCCAACCAAAAGCGGTGTTAAGTACGACATTCGCTGTTTTACGGCCGACACCGGGTAATGCCTCTAAAGCTTCTCTATTTTCAGGAACTTGGCCATGATGTTTATCTACCAATATTTGGCAGGTTTTAATCACATTCTCAGCTTTTGTATTAAATAGGCCAATGGTCTTAATATAGGATTTGATCCCCTCAACACCTAATTCCAGCATTGCTTGAGGTGTATTGGCAACAGGGTAAAGTTTTGCTGTTGCCTTATTAACACTAACATCGGTGGCTTGTGCAGAGAGTAACACGGAGATCAATAATTCAAACGGGGAGTTAAATCTTAACTCAGTAGTAGGATGCGGATTGTTATCCCGCAACCTAGTTAAAATTTCTATACGTTTAGCTTGATTCATTATGCTCACAAATTAGTTTTTAACAATATGACTGCCACAACCTTGTTCTTTTTCATAGGTTTTGGTCGTGGATGGAACGCGTTTTTTCTGTTTTTCATCAATCAGGTATTTTATGGCCAGCATAAAACCTAAACCAATAAAGGCACCAGGTGGTAAAATAGCCAGTAAGAAAGGTGAGTCTAAATGTACTATCTCAACCCTTAATACTTGCGCCCATTCACCTAATAATAAATCAGCACCATCAAATAAAGTGCCATTACCTAATATTTCACGCATTGCCCCTAAAACAAAAAGTGCCGCTGTTGCACCTAATCCCATAGCAAAGCCATCAATTGCTGAAGGGAAAACTTCATTTTTAGCTGCAAACGCCTCTGCACGACCAATCACAATACAGTTAGTGACAATAAGAGGAATAAATATTCCTAACGATTGGTATAAACCATAAGCATAGGCATTGATAAGCAATTGTACCGCACTAACAACGGATGCGATAATCATAACATAAATTGGAATACGAATTTCAGAGGGAACCCAACGACGTAAACTAGACACTGCCACATTGGTACAAACTAATACTAATGTTGTGGCTAGACCTAAGCCTAGAGCATTGGTCGCGGTAGAAGACACTGCCAGTAATGGGCACAGCCCTAATAATTGAACTAAAGCAGAGTTATTCTTCCATAATCCTTGTGAAAACAGTTCTTTGATCATACTCATTTTAATTCGCCTCACAAGCTGAAAGGGTATCTAATTTTTCAGGTAAAGATTGTATTAACCATGCAGTACGTTTTGATGCATTAACGACGGCTCTTGGTGTGATAGTTGCTCCAGTGAATTGGTCAAAATCACCACCATCTTTTTTTACCGCCCAATGTGAGTCATGATCACTGGTAATAAACTTGTTACTTAATGAGTAAATCCAATCTGAAATACGCGTTTCTATTTTATCACCTAGCCCCGGTGTTTCATTATGTGTTGTCACGCGAACACCGAGTACTTTGCCACTAAAATCAGCACCAACCAATAATTCAATCGCCCCTGAATAACCGTCAGGTGCCGTTGATTCTAATGCGGCGGCGACAGGTTTACCATTAAAACGAGCAACATAAAGTTTATGTGGTTTTTCATTACCTAATGCTTTATCTGTCAAAATATAACAATCTTGCGCGAGATGGTTATTGTAGAGAGAGGTTGGGATCACTTGGTCTAATAATTTCTGTTTTTCTAAAGCCGCTTGCTCTGCGATAGTATTCGCCGTCAAGTGATAGACGACAGCCGTTAACCCTGTGGTACAGGCCGCAAAGATAGCTAATGTTAACCCATGACGTTTTAGTATCTCGATCATCATTATCTCCATTAATGTCCATAAACCCGAGGACGGGTATAACTATCAATAAGCGGTACAGCAATATTAGCTAATAGGACTGAGAAGGCCACGGCATCAGGATAGCCACCATAGACACGAATAATCCACACTAATAGGCCAATGATTGCACCATAGATTAATCGCCCTTTCGGTGTGGTGGAGGCGCTAACAGGATCGGTGGCAATAAAGAAAGCCCCTAACATCGTCGCACCTGAGAAAAGCTGTAATAGTGGCTGAGAGTAACGAGTAGCATCGATCCCCCAACTGATCAGAGAACAAACACCAAGCAGCGTTAACATGGCAACAGGAATTTGCCAGCTAATAATTCGTTTATATAACAAGATAACGCCCCCAACCAGATAGGCAACATTTACCCATTGCCAACCCATTCCCGCAAATCCACCTTGTAAGATTGGCGTTGCTAATACTTCATCAATAGAGTGGGTTAATAATCCAGTTTTAAAACTATCAAGTGGTGTGGCTTGGGTAATGCCATCTACAGAGCGCCTTAAATCTTCAAGGGTGAGTCCTGAGGGTGTATGTCCGGTAAAGAAAATACTTAAGCTATCTATAAAGTTATAAGATACGGCTTGTAATTCAATGGGGGGCATCCATGATGTCATTTGTACAGGAAAGGAGATCAATAGCACCACATAACCGACCATCGCGGGATTAAATGGGTTTTGACCTAATCCGCCATAAATATGTTTGGCAATAACAACCGCAAAAAATGTCCCTAAAACAATTATCCACCAAGGCGCTAAAGGAGGAATACTAATTGCTAGTAAGATACCTGTTAGTAAAGCGGAATTATCTTTTAGGTATAGAAGTGGATCTTCTTTTCTGAGTTTGACACAAATAGTCTCCGCCAATAGCGCGACAATGATTGCCAAGATGATTTGATATAGCGTCCCTAAACCAAAGAAGTATAGTTGGCATAGAATACCTGGAATAGCGGCCAATATTACCCACAACATCACTTGACTGGTGGATTGTTGATTATGAGTAAATGGAGAGCTGGCGATTTTCAATTTGCTATTGTTATTTTGTATTGGTCTAAATTTCATTTGTATTAATCCAATGTCACTTCTTCTTTAGCATGGCGTTGCTGTGCTTCTTTTTTAGCTTTTACCCGAGCAATAGCAGCAGCGACAGCAGCTTTGCGCGGATCGGTTTCCACTTCAGCCTGAGTTTCAGCCGGTGTGTCTACTTTTGCAGTTGCTTGCGCTTGTTGGGCTTTTTTAGCTTTTACCCGAGCAATAGCAGCGGCGACAGCAGCTTTACGTGGATCGGTTTCCACCTCAGCATCAGCCGGAGTTTCAGCAGGTGTGTCTATTTCTGCAGTTGCTTGCGCTTGTTGAGCTTTTTTAGCTTTTACCCGAGCAATAGCAGCAGCCACAGCAGCTTTACGCGGATCGGTTTCCACCTCAGCTGGAGTTTCAGCGGGTGTGTCTACTTTTGCAGTTGCCTGTGCTTGTTGAGCTTTTTTAGCTTTTACGCGAGCAATAGCAGCGGCCACAGCAGCTTTACGTGGATCGGTTTCCACCTCAGCCGGAGATTCAGCGGGTGTGTCTACTTTTGCGGTTGCTTGCGTTTGCTGGGATTTTTTAGCTTTTACCCGAGCAATAGCAGCAGCCACAGCAGCTTTACGCGGATCGATTTCCAGCTCAGCATCAGCAGGAGTTTCAGTAGGTGTGTCTACTTTTGCGGTTGCTTGCGCTTGTTGAGCCTTCTTAGCTTTTACCCGAGCCAATGCTGCCGCTACAGCAGCTTTGCGCGGATCGGTTTCTACCTCAGCCTGGGTTTCAGCAGGAGTGTCTATTTCTGCAGTTGCTTGCGCTTGCTGAGCTTTCTTAGCTTTTACCCGAGCCAATGCTGCCGCTACAGC
>NZ_CAWQGX010000011.1:0-149167 GCF_963894685.1 Proteus sp. G3927
GCGGTGGTATGGGTATTTTGTGGTACCTGTTGTGCCAATTTAGCAGCTTGTTTTGCTCGGGCTTCTTCTTTACGTTTTTTGCGTGCAGCAATAGCCGCTGCGTTGTCAGGTTGTTCTCCTGCTTTAACAGCAATAATTTTGCCAATGCCATGTTTTTCTTTTACACGAGAAAGTGCAGATTGCACTTCATTTTGTTGGTGATCATCAAGCTTAACTGCAGCACGTTGATGTCTTGCCTCACGTTCAAGCTTTTCTCGTTCCATACGGATTTTTTTCGCTTCAAAGCGAGCCTTAGCTTCAGCCGCTCGCTTAGCTTCCGCATCAATTTCTCGTATTTCTGCTTTTTCTTGGCGGTAATATTGCACTAATGGAATATTACTAGGGCAGACAAAAGCACAAGCCCCGCACTCAATGCAGTCAAATAAATTATGTTGTTGCGCTTTCTCATGCTCTTTCCCTTTACTAAACCAGTAAAGTTGTTGTGGTAGTAAACCACTAGGGCAAGCGTCAACACATTGACCACAACGGATACAGGCTTCTTCAATATTATCTGTATCCATCTCTTCTGGAGAGGGAATTAATAAGCAGTTAGTAATTTTTATAACGGGGGCATTTAAGTCAGGTAAGGTGAAGCCCATTAAAGGCCCCCCCATAATGACCATCTGCTCAGAGCCAGCAACAAAGCCCGCTTGTTTTATAAGTGCATAAATAGGAGTACCTAAACGCGCCCAAAAGTTGCCTGGGGTTTTAGCCCCTTGTCCAGTTACGGTGACGACACGTTCAATTAAAGGTTCATCATCGATAATGGCACGTTTAATTGCCACTACCGTCCCCACATTTTGCATTAATACGCCAATATCAGAGGAGCGACCGCCAGAAGGAACTTCTTTGCCCGTTAATATTTTGGTTAACTGTTTAGCGCCTCCAGATGGATATTTGGTAGGGATCACCCGAATAAAAATACGTTTTTCATTTGTGAGTGCTGCTAATGCTTGTTTTAAGGCGGCAATAGCTTCAGGTTTGTTATCTTCAATACCAATCAGCACTTCATCCGGTGACAGTATATGCATTAATATCTGACAACCCGCAATAACTTCATCTGCGTGCTCTTGCATAAGTCTGTCATCAGCTGTGATATAAGGCTCACATTCAGCGGCATTTATGATGAGCGTTTTAACTAAATCACCACCACCTTTTAATTTTGTGGCTGTTGGAAAACCCGCTCCCCCTAATCCAGCAATGCCTGCTTCATGAATACGGGTAAGCAATACTTCTTTACTTTGTGATTGATAGTCAACTAGCGGTGATTTTTCTCGCCATTCGTCTTTACCATCAGAGACAATTTTCACTGCAATTTCAGGCAGACCAGAAGGGTGAGTGCTTGGAAATGGCTCTATTGCCGTAACCGTACCTGATATAGAAGCATGAACAGGTAATGTTCTTCCTACGCCACGAGTTAAGGCTTGGCCTTTTAAAACATGATCACCCACTTTAACGCAAAGTTGCCCAGGAGTACCTAAGTGTTGATGAATAGGGATGGTAACCTCATCCGGTAACTGGGCAATACGCATAGGCGTGCGACTTGATTGTAATTTCATTTCGGGAGGATGAATACCGCCTTTAAAATCCCAAATTTTATCTTTTTTAAATAACGAAAAGAGATTAAACATGAGCGTTATCCTCCGCCTTTAATGACGGTTCATCTTCGGGTGTTTCTTCTGGCTCTGCAGGAATATTTCTTACAGGGATCGTATTTAAATCCCATTTCCAATTAGAGGTCGTCATTTTCACAGGAACTAAAGTAATACAGTCTGTTGGACAAGGTGGAACACATAAATCACACCCTGTGCAGAGATCTTCTATTATGGTGTGCATTGCACGAGTAGCGCCGACGATGGCATCCACTGGGCATGCTTGAATACATTTTGTGCACCCGATGCAGTTGTCTTCATCAATTAAAGCCACTTTTCTCACCGGATTTAATGCTTCTTCATCACCGTCAAGTGGTTGTGGATCAACCCCCATCAGTTCGGCAATTTTTAACATAACCTGTTCACCACCCGGTGCACAACGGTTAATCATTTCTCCATTATTAGCTACCGCTTCTGCATAAGGGCGGCAACCAGGATGACCACACTGACCACACTGACTCTGTGGTAATATGGCATCAATTTTTTCCACAATAGGATCTTCTTCTACTTTAAAGCGACGAGCGGAATAACCTAAAATCAGGCCGAATAGAAGCCCTAGTACACCCAGTACACCAATTGCTATCCATAAAGAATTCATTACAGTTTCACCAAACCACTAAAACCCATAAAGGCAAGAGACATTAAACCCGCAGTAATTAAGCCAATAGAAGAGCCTTTGAAAGGAGCAGGAATATTGGCGACAGCCAGTCTTTCTCTAATGGCTGCAAATAACACCATAACTAAGGAGAATCCTACCGCAGCACCAAAACCATATACTGCTGATTGCATAAAGGTATGTGATTGATTGATATTCAGTAATGCGACCCCTAATACGGCACAGTTGGTGGTAATTAAAGGTAAGAAAATCCCCAATAGACGATATAACGTTGGACTCGTCTTTCTTACGACCATTTCTGTAAATTGCACCACAACAGCAATCACTAAAA
This sequence comes from Proteus sp. G3927, assembly GCF_963894685.1. Taxonomy (NCBI): domain Bacteria; kingdom Pseudomonadati; phylum Pseudomonadota; class Gammaproteobacteria; order Enterobacterales; family Morganellaceae; genus Proteus; species Proteus sp. G3927. The sequence goes on from NZ_CAWQGX010000011.1 coordinate 2,639, forward strand.
TAAAGCTGAGTGTACGTAAATAGAGTAAGTCTAAGGGAACTAAAATAAAGGTATCCATTAGCCAAGAGCTAATAGAGGCAATCGTCATGACAAACGTTGTCGCAAACCCCATTCCTATCGCGGTTTCTAATTTTTTTGATACACCCATAAATGGGCATAAACCGAGGAATTTGACGAGTACAAAGTTATTCACCAAGACGGTACCAACGAATAAAAGCAAGTAATCAGTCATTGCTATGCCAAAATTGTTAAAAAATGGAGAAAAAGCCTCATAAAATAAAGAGGCTAAACGGGCGAGTATAATATCAAGCTGAAATGTATGAAGTTATCGATCTTGTGTGAAAGTTTCACGGACACGCTTAGCATATTTGATATAAGGCACAAAGCAGACAGTTGCCATAACGGCCCATAATAGTGACTTAACTGCGGTTTGATCATCAACAGGGGAAAAACCGAAACTTTTTATCGCCAACAATAAGTTAATTAATAACCAAATAATAAATAAACGAGGAAAATTTTTAGCGCGGTAAAAAAACTGTCTTAACAAATAAGCGGTAAATGCAAACATCGCCCATGTTGTTAACACGGAAAGATACCAGCTTGATACCACATGAAAAGGTAGCTGGTGGATAATCGAAAAATCTGAAAAATATCGTATTAAATATAAAACAGACATTAAACCTAAGCCCACTATCGACAACAGCAAATAAGCCAAAGGGGCAAGTAACCAACCCGTAATAGGGGCTTTAGGGGATTGCTCGGGCAAAACGTTTGTCTGAGGTTTTAATTTCATTAATCAAAGATCCTACTATTATACTAAGTTCTAAACGAGATATTATCACAAACTTTGTTATTATTTATTTAGCTGTAGAAGTGAAAGTCATTTTTCATTTATAGAATAAAAAGATAAAAGCGGGATAGGGTTATGACAAAAAATTTAAACGTGGGGATTATAGGCTATGGTTATGCAAGTAAAACCTTTCATGCTCCCCTGATCTGTACCACTGAGGGGTTAACACTATCAGCCATTTCAAGCTCTGATGAAAGTAAAGTTATCGCTGATTTTCCTAATATTACGGTGTATGCCAACCCACAACGACTGATTGATGATCCAGACATCGATTTAATTGTTATTCCAACACCTAATAACACTCACTATACCTACGCCTCACAAGCCTTAAAAAACGGTAAGCATGTTGTTGTCGATAAACCTTTTACTTTGACACTCGATGAAGCAGAAAAATTGGCACAACAAGCGAAAGAAGCTAAGAGATTACTCTCAGTTTTTCATAATCGTCGTTGGGATGCCGGTTTTCTTACCGTTCAAAAATTACTCGCCGATAAAACATTAGGTGAAGTCAGTGCCTATGAAGCGCATTTCGATCGTTTTAGACCCGCTGTGCGCCAACGTTGGCGTGAAGATGCCGGACTTGGTGGAGGACTTTGGTACGATCTGGCCCCTCATTTACTAGACCAAGCGGTATGTCTTTTTGGTCAACCTTATGCAATCACTGCTGATATTGCTCAGTTGCGCCCTAATGCTAAAAATGCTGACTACTTTCATACACTATTAGACTATGGTCATCTGAAAGTTATTTTACATGCCTCTATGTTGGTTGCCTCACCTACGCCTATTTTTGCTATTTATGGGACCAAAGGCAGTTATGTAAAATATGGTTTAGATACCCAAGAAGATGCATTAAAAGCGGGTTATCTTCCGACTGAAATGTATAACTGGGGGGCTGATCCTCAAGAGGGTGAATTAACATTATCGACAGAGTGTGGTGAATTAGTAACAACAAAGTTACCGACTCTATCAGGTAATTATCCCGCTTATTATCAGCAAATTTATCGTGCGATTGCATTTGGTGAAGAGAGTCCTGTTACTGTGTCACAGGCCATTAATGTTATGCGTTTAATTGAAGCCGGTAGCCTTTCAAATCAATCAAAAACCACAATTAAGCTGTAAACATTAGGGAGTGACAAAAAACATGTCTTGGTGGCAAAAGCTAAAAATTGACTCTTTTTTAATGATTATGATCTTGGTGGTCATACTCGCAACATTATTACCTGCGCAAGGTGAGATAAAAGTCATCTTTCAACATCTCACTACGGCTGCGATTGCCTTATTGTTTTTTTTGCATGGGGCAAAGCTTTCTAGAGAAGCGATATTGTCAGGACTTGGTCATTGGCGCTTACATTTAGTGGTTTTTGCCAGTACTTTTGTTTTATTCCCATTACTAGGGTTGGGACTACAGTTTATGGTGCCTGACTGGATGTCACCTACCGTTTATATGGGATTTTTATATCTTTGTGCTTTACCTGCGACAGTACAATCCGCTATTGCCTTTACTTCTGTTGCCGGTGGTAATGTAGCCGCGGCAATCTGTAGTGCATCAGCATCAAGCATTTTAGGGGTATTTTTATCCCCTGTGCTGGTGGGTTTTTTAATGGAAACACAAGGCTCTGCTGAGCATTTTGATACTGCGGGGGCGATACAATCTATTTTATTACAACTGATGGTGCCTTTTATTATCGGTCATTTATCTCGTCCATTAATTGGCCGTTGGGTTGATAATCATAAGATGTTAGTGAATAGAACCGATCGCTCTTCTATTTTGCTGGTGGTTTATGTTGCATTTAGTGAAGCCGTCGTTGAAGGTATTTGGCATAAAATTGACGGTTGGTCGTTATTGACTATCACCATTGTCAGTTGTGTATTACTGGCTATTGTACTTGTTATTAATATTTATAGTGCAAGATGGCTTGGCTTTAATAAAGCTGATGAAATCACGATTGTATTTTGTGGCTCGAAAAAGAGCTTGGCGAATGGGGTTCCCATGGCAAATGTACTATTTCCCGCAGCAACGGTGGGGATCATGCTATTACCGCTGATGCTATTTCATCAAATTCAATTAATGGTTTGTGCCATATTAGCTCAGCGTTATGCCAATCAAGCTAAAAAACACCATCAGTAGTCACTGTAAAAATAGAGCAAAAGATAAAAATACCGCCTTAGCAATAAGGCGGTATTTTTTCGTTAATATTAACCTAAACTCACTTTTTTAATTAATGCATCACGTTCAGCTTGGCTAATAAAAGCCATAGTAAGACCATTAATTTGTGCTTGGCGAATTTGTGCTGCGGTTAAACCCGCCGCAGGAGCAGCAACAGTATACTCATGTTTTAACTCAATACCTTCCACGGCCGGATCGTCAGTATTGAGCGAGGCGATAATACCGTGCTCTAAGAACTTCTTAAGAGGATGTTGTGCTAAAGAGGCAATAGTACTGGTTTGAATATTTGAGGTTAAGCAAGATTCAATACCAATTTGGTGCTCTGCGAGATAATCCATCAAACGGGGATCTTCAATGGCTTTAACACCGTGACCAATACGACTTGCCCCTAATTCTTTAATCGCGTGCCAAATACTTTCAGCACCAGCCGCTTCACCTGCATGAACGGTGATCTTCCAGCCAGTATCACGAGCACGGTTAAAGTGAGGTTGGAATAAATGCCCAGGGAAACCTAATTCATCGCCAGCTAAATCAAGTGCGGTGATTTTATCTTGATGTTTTAATAGACCATTTAATTCTTGCTGGCAGGCATTTTCACCAAAAGTACGGCTTAAGATGCCGATTAAACGGATCTCAACATCATAAGTGTGTAAGGCACTTTGTACACCATCAATAATTGCTTCAACAACACCTTCAATCGGTAATTGATGCTTCATGGCCATATAGTAAGGTGAAAAGCGTAATTCTGCGTAATCAATACCTGCATTAGCAACATCGACGACGTTCTCATAAGCAACACGGCGACAAGCGTCTAAATCGGCGAGTACAGCAACGCCCCAATCTAGCTTTTGTAAGAAGCTCACTAAGCTAGGCTCATTTTTAGTTATCTGCACATGTGGGCGCAATGTTTCTAGCTCATAGGCAGGTAGGGCAATATTATGTTGTTGTGCTAAATCTAAAATTGTTTCCGGACGGATGTTTCCATCTAAATGGCGGTGCAAATCGGTTAAAGGCAACTGTGTGTCAATCACGTGTTATTTTCCTTTTTAATAATAATAATGAAAATCCACTTGTTATGGTGACTTTCTTTTAAGGGGAATAAAGTAATAAATTGCCTATTATTATGAATGATTTTCAATTGATTCACTATAAATTAAACTGAAGTTGTTTATTTTTAATACATAAAGAGGCGTTTTTTTTGTATTTTTCGATGATAAAAATTATTTTTAAATTAATACTGTACATTTATTATCTTTATTTTTCAGTATAGTTGATGCTTCTTATCAACTTGGCTGAAAATGTAATTTTTCCTTTAAAAACAAACATATCATAGTTTTTGATATAAGCTATCAGATATACTGATAGGTGTTAGTAAGAATTAAGAATGTCTATTAGCGGAAGGGCTGATTATCTAATTATAAATAAAGTGATTGTTTTATTAATTATTGTTAATAATATTGGGATATTAAAAAATAACAAATCTATTATATTTAATAAGGAAGTGAATAAACAAAATAAAATCATAATATATTCTTGCTAGAAAAAGGCTAATCACTTTATTTTTAATATTGCATTATATTGGAGCGAGAATATGAATGGAAAATCAAATAATAGTTTAATAAATAATGATAGTAATAAACAAATAGCTAAACCAATAATTCCGCCACCAACTGCTAACCCTACTTTAAGTTCACAAATGGAGACAGGAGATGGCAATGTTGCTTTAGATTTAGTTGTGGTAATAGATACAAGTGGCTCAATGGCTGATGAATCTTCTGATTTAAGTCAACAAATAGATGATGCTGTTCAAAAGGCATTAGGACGTTGCCCATCAAGTTTAAGAGTCACTTTTTTAGGAATAGAAGGTACGTGGGATAATACTAAGTTCGATCGCTCAGTGACTGACTATTTAATGACACAAGGTGTATCTGCTCACAAATTACAAGCAAGAGCGCCATTTAAAGAGGCTGATGGACGAGATCATGCTGGAAATAAAGAAGATTTATGCCGAGCCGTCATTGATGTGTGTAAATATTTCGATTGGCGAGATGGCGCTCGTCGTGCAATTTTTGTCTTAGGTGATGAAGGTATGGAAGGTGGCGGAGGTGTATTAACACAAGCCGCTGTGCTTAAAAACAATGAGGCAATAGTGGTTGCTAGAAGCGAAAAAGTAAAAGTATATACTTATCAGGGAACGCCTAATGATGATCCCTCTAATGTGGATCGCTTTCCTACTATTGCTGATAGAGATAACATCACGAAAGAGTATGTGCGCTTAGCGCAGATGACGGGAGGACGCTCTTATATATACACAACAGGTATCGCTAATTTTTCTTTAGTTCTACAAGAAATTCTATGTGATAGTTTAACATTACCTAAACTTCCTGATCTGAATAAAGATAATTCAACGTGTCGTCATGTTTGTGAAGAGCTCTCTACTATTATATCAACAGTTAATACCCTTGCAGAAATAATGCATAAAGCGATTGATTCATGTTGTAAAGATGATTGGGGCACTCGCGAAGTGTTTAAGCCCAATTGTGATTGTTAATAACAATAAAAAGCCCCTTATCATAAGAATGGTGATAGGGGGCTTTATTGATTAGTGACTGTATGCTATCAGTGACTAAAATTAATTGTTTTCAGCAGGTGCTGCTGGGATCTCAATTTGTGGCTCTTCTATTGCATCATTTTGATCTGGCTCTTCTGAATATTCAGGATAATCAGAGTCATCATAATCATAAGAAGAAGCACCCGCACCAAATAACATCGCCGCTAAACCTAACATTTGAGGGGCTTGTGTTACTTCCATAAACTCATCAAAGCTGTAAGTTTTACCGTTCATAGTAAATTTATCAGCAGCATAGTTCAGGTTTAAAGACAGTTTATTACCGTCTTGTGATAACAGCATCAATGGCAGAGCATCTTTCTCGTCTTGAGAAATTTGATTGATATTTTGCTGTAATTCAGTTTTTAACTGTGCCATGTCGTTAGCGGTTGTTTTCTGAATTTCAGCTTTATCTTCGTCTGTTAAGCCTTTTTCAGAATAACGCATAACATCAAGGTATTGTGTGGTACTACGGAACTCCGTTAGCATTGGTACAGAAAGATCGATATTAAAATCGATATTATTAAACAATTCATTAAACAGAACTGAAGGCGCCTTGTCTTCTTTTTTCAGTGCATCAGCATTGAACGCATTTAAATCTAACTTAAAGTTTAGTTTGCTTGCGCCACTGCTATTGGTAAGCGATGCTTCATCGATACGGAATACTAAACCTTTTTCCAAAACATCACGTACAGCTTGCTCAATCATCGCTGAATTATCGTATTTATTTTGATTCCAAGGTAAGAAGGTGCTGTTATAAACTTTTGTTAATAGCAACATCGCATCTGGATCTGCTTTATCAATTGAGTAAGCAAATTTACCCGCACCAAAATCAAAACCACCAACATTAAGAGATTTAAAACTATAATCTTGAGTGATAAAGAATAATTTATCTTTAATTTGGCTCTTAGTAGCAAGAGAAGTATCTTTTAAAGTGAAATTAGATGACTTATCTTGGCTCGTAAAGGTAATATCGCCAAAGTTCAGTGTTTGTGTATCAAATAGATATTGATCGTCTTTAACTTTAGTTCCTTCGACAGAGCCTGCAATATTTTTCAGCGTAAAGGTTTCATCATTACCTTTCTTAACAATGACTTCATCACCTTTTACTGCTGTTGAGATGTTTGTTGCATTTTTATCGGAAGAAAAATCAATCTGAAACGCAGATGTTGTTAACTGGCTACCTTCTTTGCTGTAATTAATAGGATTTATGTTAACTTTACCCGATACACTGCCATCAAACGATAAAGAAGAGTGCATATCAATAAATGATGGCTCTTTGGTCAACTTAAATAGATCTTTAGTGGTCTCATTATTCACTAAAGTATTATTCATTGCTGCTAACTTAGGAGCTAGATTAAATTGAGCAATATCAGAAAGAGGGAATGGCCCATGGTCAATATCCGTCTTAAAGAGCACTTCTTCTACTTTTTTATCTTCATCTGATTTGGCATGCTCTGAAATCACAACCGCAAGATCAGCAGTAGAAGTAAAGACGCCTTTCTTATAGTCACGAATTTCAAGTTTAATATCCGCACCTAATTGGCTTTCTTTAGCAAGTTGCGCTAATTGAACGTTAGTGCGTTTGGTTTCTTCCTGTAAGCGGCTTTCAATTTTACTGCCCATGTACCATGATGCACCGGTCCAAACAACACCTAGTGCAACAATAACACCAACAGCGACAAGCGATTTCTTCATAATTCTAGTCCATCCTCTGTGTATGCTTCGTAGCATACGTTCTTAAGATTGTTTTGCTACCCTTAAACAATCCAACAAATTGGTTTTGGTTATCAATACTCTGAATATGAATATAGATAATTAGCGTATATTAATTGCTATCTATATTCTCTGTAAATATAGATTTAGTGAAATAAGAACGCAATCAGAACTTACTTAGTTATAAGCTAACACAATGAGTTTAAAGAGAAATAATTATAGATAACTTAAATAAGGCAATTAAAGATAAAAATGTCGTTTTTTGGTCTTTTTTGGATTAAAAGTATATTTATTTAAGCCATATTTGTATTTATGATACAGAATAAAAGCTTGTAATTAATATGGTTATAAATAGAGAGCAAAAACACCAATATTATCGTGAGCCAACCTCATTTAATCAGAAAAATCAACCAATTTCATTCTGTTATAAATTTCATAAGCTCGCTTTAGCTCTCATATTTATTATTCTATTTATGGCATGATAGCTGTATCCGAGTTATTTACTAGAAAGTAATTCGGAACTAATCAATTATTCTGTGTACTTAAGGAGATTGAAATGGCAGCCACTCGCATTGAAAAAGACTCAATGGGACAAATCGAAGTACCAGCTGACCAGTTATGGGGAGCTCAAACGCAGCGTTCTCTAGAACACTTCCGTATTTCAGTAGAAAAAATGCCTGTTGCACTGATCCACGCGCTTGCTTTAACCAAAAAAGCCGCCGCCGGTGTCAATATGGATCTCGGGTTATTACCTAAAGAACGTGCAGATGCAATTATTGCTGCTGCTGATGAAGTGCTGGCAGGTAAACACCCAACTGAATTCCCATTAGCAATCTGGCAGACCGGTTCTGGCACTCAATCAAATATGAATATGAATGAAGTGTTAGCTAACCGTGGTAGTGAGATACTAGGTGGTATCCGTGGCATGGAACGCAAAATTCATCCGAATGATGATGTTAACAAAAGTCAAAGTTCAAATGATGTGTTCCCAACGGCCATGCATGTCGCTGCTGTTATCGCATTACGTCAGGATTTACTGCCGGAATTAAAATCATTACTGAAAGTATTTAAAGAGAAAGCAGAAGCTTTCCATGATATCGTCAAGATTGGTCGTACTCACCTGCAAGATGCGACACCACTTACATTAGGTCAAGAAATCTCCGGTTGGGCGGCGATGCTTGAGCATAATATCAAACATATCGAAGATTCAGTTCCTCATGTGTGTGAGCTTGCGTTGGGCGGAACGGCGGTTGGTACAGGATTAAATACACATCCTGAGTACGCAGTTCGCGTTGCTAAACGTATCGCTGAATTATCAGGTCAGCCATTTGTCACGGCTCCTAACAAATTTGAAGCATTAGCAACCTGTGATGCACTGGTTCATTCTCATGGTGCGTTAAAAGGTTTAGCTGCCTCATTAATGAAAATAGCTAATGATGTACGTTGGTTAGCATCTGGCCCTCGTTGCGGTATTGGCGAAATTTCTATTCCAGAAAATGAGCCAGGTAGCTCCATTATGCCAGGTAAAGTGAACCCAACTCAGTGTGAAGCGTTGACCATGCTGTGCGCTCAAGTTATGGGTAATGATGTTGCTATCAATATCGGTGGTGCTTCAGGTAACTTTGAACTGAACGTATATCGCCCAATGATTATTGATAACTTCCTACAATCAGTGCGTTTATTGGCTGATGGTATGCGTAGCTTTAACGAGCATTGTGCTATTGGTATTGAACCAAACCGTGAGCGTATTAATAAATTATTGCATGAGTCTTTAATGCTGGTTACGGCATTAAATACCCATATCGGTTATGACAAAGCTGCAGAGATCGCGAAGAAAGCTCATAAAGAGGGCTTAACGCTGAAAGAATCTGCACTGAAACTGAACTACCTGACAGCAGAAGAATTTGATAGCTGGGTACGTCCAGAAGATATGGTTGGTAGTATGAAAAAATAAGCAATTATACGCTTATTTTATCTAGTACAATATTGGATCCCGCTATCCCAGATAGCGGGATTTTTTATCTATTGCTTATTTTTCAAGATATAAATGTAAGCGTGGAATAATTAATTGTAACTTTTTGGCTTTAGGGCGATGGCGAATTTGAATATTATTTACATCATAATCAGCTAATTCACCTATTATGGGCTTAAAGTCTGACTCTTTATCAATATAGAAAGCTAATAATGGTAGGGGACAAGCATATTGTACCTGTTTTTGTTGCTCCGAATACCAAACTCTGGCAATAGGTTGGACTTTCACTGGACGCTTAATTTTTAATTTGGCATTTTCCGGGAGTTGTGAAAGGGTCATTATCTCTTTATCGATACGTTCAGCCCATTGTTCACTAGTATAAGGAGGTACGGCGCGATTGGCTTCTCGACTTTTTTCTAGCTGAGCTAACACATCATTACGAGTTAAGTTTTTTATAATGTTTTTATTGGCCCAGCCAAAACGTACTGTATCAGGATCAGAAAGTAGGGTGAGGGTGCGATAAGCATTAAGTGTAATTAAGCCTTTTAGCTGATTATGGACAAAATCAAAACGTTCTTCTTTCGAAATACCAGACTCTTTCGTCACAATATCTGAAAGCTGTTTTTTTAATGAATTAATGCTCTCTACTTGTGTTTTTACATTCTTAAATACAGGATTGCTGACACTAAAACAGAGTACCCCCGGTAAACGTATCGCACGCTTGCTACTGACATGTGGGGCATTATCATAGATAAAGAGATTGGTCATTAATTTTAAAGAGAGTTCTAAAGCATCGAGATCATAACTAGGTGACACTGTAACATTTGTTATCTCATCATGTTCATCTTCTTTACTTACCTCAGGTAATTCAAAAACCGCAGAAGGAAGTTGCTTTAACTGACGAAGAAAATCGGTAAGAGCATTGATTTCTGTTTCAAGTTGTTGAAAACAGAGATTAAATCGCTGTATTGCATCATATTTGCTCATCTCTATAACCTTATTTAGTTACAACATACAATTAGCCGTTATTAAAAACAATACATAAACTTCAGTGGAATGTATATCGTCTAGTAGGGTGAAAATTAAAAAATTACGCTATACTGTTTATTTATACAGTATAGCGATAAAAGGGCACTTTGTTGATGATATTTTTCTTAAATATCGTTATATGCGGTTTTTTTAAGCTAGCTTGGTTTTATTTTTAATCTTCTTCAGGAGGGTAATGAAAAGCTGTATATTCGTCTACACAATCTGGCTTAGTCGGTGGACAGTTGTCTACTGTGGCAACAGATATAGATGCAAATAATAGTGTTGCTAGTATTATTGGTAATTTTATTAAAGTCATGGTTGTTGTCCTTTTCAAAATAGAGAATCCATATTAAAAAAAGCAAATTAAAGTCACAATTTTCTTTATTATTAATAGGTTTTTATAAATTAACAGATAGAAAATTATGACTTTTTATTGTGCTATTTGATTAAGGCGCAGTGCGATTAATAGTGCTGTTAACATTAAAAAAGCAATAAACAAACCAACACCAAGCCAACCAAAATTGACCCAGAAGATCCCACCTAGTGTTCCCGCAATACTCGAGCCTGCATAATAGGTAAATAGATAAAGAGAAGAGGCCTGCGCACGTCCTCGTTTAGCTCGACGTCCAACCCAACTACTTGCTACCGCATGGGCAGCAAAAAAACCTGTAGTTAGAATAAGCATACCTATAAAAATAATTGCTAGAGAGTCAAATAGTGTAATTAATATACCCGCTAGCATCATAGAAACACCGGCAATAAACACTTTACCTAATCCATATTTATTGGTTAATAAGCCTGCTTTCGATGCACTATAAGTTCCACTCAAATAAACAATTGAAATTAAACCAACGGTTGTTTGAGTTAATGAATAAGGTGCATCTAATAGGCGATAACCAATATAATTAAATAAAGTTACAAACCCTCCCATTAACAAGCCACCTTCAATAAAAAGAAGAGGGAGTCCTTTATCTCTAAAATGCAATTTAGTTGTGATAAGAAGATTACGTGGTTTTAAGGTTGCTGGCCTAAAATGTTGTGATGTCGGCAATATTCGCCAAAAAATGATAGCAGCAACAAGGGCAAAAATACCTAAAATAATCACAGACACACGCCAAGAGTAATAATCACTCAAAACACCAGTAATAACACGGCCACTCATACCACCAATAGAGTTACCGCTAATATAAAGCCCCATCGATAAGGCTAGATAAGCAGGATGGATCTCTTCGCTAAGGTAGGTCATCGCAACGGCTGCAACACCACTAAGTGATAGCCCTACGAGTGCTCGTGTAATTAAAATTCCCGTCCAGCTATTCATCATGGCACTTAATAGTGTGAAAAAAGCCGCACAAAATAGCGCAATAACCATCACATTTTTTCGACCAAACGCATCAGAAAGAGGCCCTGTAATCAATAGACCACAAGCCATAAGACCTGTAGAAAGCGATAAAGCAAGACTACTGGTTGCTGGGGTGACTGAAAATTCTTTTGATAGGATAGGTAAGATAGGTTGCACAAAGTAGAGTAATGCAAAAGTGGCTAAACCAACCATAAAAAATGACACTGTCACTTTTATATAAAGCGCGTCATCACGCTGGATATAGTGTTTCGGACTGTTTGGTTTAGAAGTGGTGTTGATAGAAACATCTTCTTTTAGGGCCATGTTTTTACTGCTTATTTCATGAGTGTCCATAAAAAGTGGCTATCCAATACTTAAATTTGATTTATATCAATGTTAGAAACATTTGATTTTTTTGTCTAATATATTAATCATTAGCAATAAGACTTTTAAAGTATCAATAGGCATTTACATAAACGAATAATACAAATTATGAATATAGAACTTCGCCATTTACGTTATTTTATTGCTGTTGCTGAAGAATTACATTTTGGTAAGGCAGCTGAGAGATTAAATATTTCCCAACCTCCTTTAAGTCAGCAAATACAAGCCTTAGAAAGTGAGATAGGGGCTCGTTTACTCGAAAGAACCAATCGTTCTGTTTCGTTAACCCCGGCAGGACAAATGTTTTTAAAAGGATCCTATCAAATTATGGCACAAGTTAAGGCGGTAGCGACACGAGCATCAAGAATGGAAAAAGGAGAATTAGGTGAAATTTCAATTGGTTTTACCTCAACAACACCTTTTATGCATTTGGTTACGTTAAGTTTGCGTCAATTTAGGGAAAATTATCCTGAAGTCGGTATTCATATGCATCAAATGAATACCAAACAGCAGATATCACCATTATTAACTGGCCACATTGATTTGGGAATTATGCGTAATACGGTGTTACCTGATAATTTGCACCACCAGCTCCTATTTCGTGAACCTTTTATTTTGGCTGTTTATGAAGGGCATCCTTTACTTGAATACAAAGAAACAGGCGTAAATATTCAAGATATTGGGCAATATCCTTTTGTATTTTTTGAGCGAGATGTAGGAACGGCGCTTTATGATGAAATTATTCAATTGCTTAGCCTTGCGGGAATTACACCAACGATAGCACAGGAAGCCGGAGAGGCGATGACCATCTTGGGGCTTGTTGCTGCCGGATTAGGTATTTCTATTGTGACAAAATCATTTACCCGCATGAAAGTTGATGGTGTGCATTATCTGCATTTTGCTAATTCGAATGCTTTCTCTGAAGTATGGTTAGTTTCTCATAACAAACGAACGATCCCCGCTGCGGCCAACAGGTTGACTCAATTATTGCTAAAAAATATCTTAGAAGATCAAAAATCTTGATTTATATGTGCTTTCCATCACGATTTTTATGTAATTATTGTACAATTATCACAAACTGACGACATAATCGAAAAATAATTATTTAGAGCTTCGAATTAATTACGGCTTTTTTATTAAGGATAAGATGAAATGGGGATCCCGCCTAGCCATATTGATCATGTAAAACAATTTAATCTTGGCACTGTTTTTCGATTAATTGATGAACATGGTCCTATTTCTCGTATCTCATTATCTAAAAAAGCAACACTTGCGCCTGCCAGTATTACTAAAATTACGCGAGAATTAGTCGAAGCACACCTTATTCATGAAACAGAATTTCCTGGGTTGGGATTTCGGGGACGGCCGGCTGTTGGTTTAAAGTTAGAGAGCAAAGGGTGGCAATTTTTATGTATTCGAGTAAATAATGGTAGTCTACTTTTTAGTTTAAGAGAGCTAGATAATCAATTAGTTGTTGAAGATACCTTCGACTTTCCTAAACAAAATAGTGATGCTTTTTTGCATCATTTCCTTGCTGCAATAGATACATTCTTTCAACGTTATCAATCAAGAGTAGAGCGCCTTACTGCAATTAGTATTACCATGAATGCAATTGTTGATCCGATTAGTGGCGTTATTTATAGCTCTCCTTACTATGCTATCCAAGATATTCCGCTGGCTGATAAAATTCAGGAAAAAACAGGTGTTGCTGTTTTCTTACAACACAGTGTAACGGCTTGGACGATGGCTGAATCACTCTATGGTGCAGCCAAAAATAACACCGATATTCTGCAAATTGTTATTGATGATATTGTCGGTGCAGGGGTTGTGACTAATGGAAAGACATTACATTCAAACAGCCATAGTGCCGTCGAAATAGGGCATACAAAAGTTATTGATTCACAGACGCAATGTTATTGTGGTGCAAAAGGGTGTTTAGAAACGGAAATATCGATCCCTCAGTTAATTAAAAAAGCACAGCACTTGGCGCAAGAAAATCCCACCTCAATACTTAATCAATATCCGATTACGGTAGAAACGTTATGTGATGCTGTATTAATTGGTGATAAACAAGCATTAGACATCATTAATTTAGTGGCGCAACGACTTGGTTTTATTTTAGCCGTGATGGTCAATATTTTTAATCCTCAAAAAATATTAATAGGTTCACCTCTGTGTAGAGCAAAATCTGCACTTTTCCCCCTGATCCTTAGTAGTATCCAACACCATGTATTACCTAGATATGCCCATAACTTGGTTATTGAAGAAACAGAACTGCGCAATAAAGGCACATTGCCAGCAGCATCACTAGTAAAAGAAGCCTTATATAATGGCTCATTATTACTTGAGTTAATGCAAGGCTAATAATAATACAATAAAGTATAATTAAAGTATTATGCATAGAGAAGTAGGCCAATTGATCACTTACATTACCCTATTTTTACTCAATTAACTAAAAAATTGAGCTAACTCAAGCCACCATAAACAGTGTTACCCTAAACTCTAATCTCTGTCATTTTTCGTAAACCTGATTTATCTGTCATAACGGAAGTAAATTATATGTTAACACGCTTGTTTGTTACGGGGACAGATACCAACATAGGTAAAACTGTTGTCACCCGAGCACTTCTTCAGTCAATAAATCGTGGCGGGACAACAGCAGTGGGCTTTAAGCCTATCGCAACCGAATTACATGAAACGGTTGAGGGTAATCGTAATCGTGATGCTCAGATTATTCATAATTCCTCACCTATTGACGCTCGCTACGACGAAATTAACCCTATTTTGCTAGAAAATTGTTATGTAAGTGAAAATGCAATAGACTTCCATCAAATTTCAAGTGAACTAAATAATTTGGGCCAAAAAGCTGAATGCGTTGTTATTGAGGGAAATGGTGGTTGGCGCTATTTACTTGATGATAATACTTTTTATTCAGACTGGGTGGCTAAAGAAAAAATTCCTGTTGTTCTAGTGGTTGGGATCCAACCTGGTTGTGTCAATCACTCAATTCTAACCGCGCAATCTATTATTAATGATGGTTTAGAATTAGTTGGTTGGGTGGCTAATAGAATTAATCCTGGGTTACCGCACTATGCAAAAATTGTAGAAAGGTTATCTCAACATATTCCAGCCCCATTGATTGGTGAAATCCCGTATTTATTGCGCCCTGAAGAACGTGATCTCTCTTGTTATCTTGACTTAAGTCAGTTAGAAATCGCTCAACCCGCTTAGTTAAGGTCAATCAAAGAGAATAACAATAAGTTATTTCTATTCAATAACTTATTTCCTATTAATATTTAGTTTTACTTATTACTTATCAACGCCTAATGGGTTAACTCATTGGGTGTTTTTTTATTTAACAATGAATACTAAATATTAATAGCCTAATCGCTATTTAGGTTAAAAAAGAAAAGGGCACACAAAGTACCCTTTTTAGCTATTAATTCTATTAAATCAATGATTAATGGCGAGTATAAATGATTTTTTTAGAATCATTTTCACAAGTACCTACAACTTTACCTTCAGTCTGTGCAACTTGATCATTTTCAACCACTGTTAGGGTAAAGTTAGCTGCAGGAACACCATTATTTTCAATTTTTTGTTGAATATCTTGAACGACTTCATCACATCCAGCATTTGCGGCTAAAGGTGCAAATGCGAACAATGTAGCCAGTACTGCAAATAGATATTTTTTCATAACATTTCTCTCCTTGCTTGATTTTTAAAACATCATTGTTTTATTTATATTAAGGGTTAATTGGGCGACCAGTATTACTGTCTAAACAGCGACGTGTTTCTGGCTCCCAGTAAGCATAGATATTGGCGCTTTTTAAACAAGCATCACGCTCATCAATAGCTTTATCTATTTTATTAAACTCAGTTTTTTCGCGTTGGTTGATTTTATTACGGAGATCGCGTTTTTGATCCCAATCTTCTTTCATTTGTCGAGCTTGCTCTTTATCTAAAACATTATCATAGCCATTGCCATTAATGGTTACATTTGTTGAAGCTGCAACAGAAGAAAAAGAAGACACGGATAAACCAAGAAATAGTGAAAACAGCAGAGTCCTTGTTGCTTGTTTCTTAGTTAACGTATTTATCATAATGGCTATCCTCTAAAATTATGTAGCACTGAATAATGACTATTTTATATCAACAAGTATATATGATCCCTTAACAAAAAATGAGTTTTCAGTGCGTTTAATTTTGTCGGTGCACACTTAATCCGGCAAAAGATTGACTGACGGGCATCATCTCAAGCGTATTAATATTAACATGTGCAGGCAATGTTGCCGTCCAAAAAACCGCCTGTGCAACATCTTCAGGAGTAAGCGCATCTGCTCCTGCATAAGTTTGTTCTACTTTATCGGTATCACCTTTAAAGCGTACTAATGAGAACTCAGTTCCCCCCACAAGACCGGGTTCAATATCAGTAACACGTATTTTTTTACCTTGAAGATCGGCACGTAAGCCTAGGCTAAATTGCTTAACAAAGGCTTTGGTTGCACCATACACATTTCCCCCCATATAAGGCCAAGAAGCCGCTGTTGAGCTGATATTAATAATATGCCCGACATTGCGTTCAACCATTGAGGGTAGTAATGCACGAGTGACATGCACTAAACCTTTATTATTAGTTTCGATCATAGTATCCCAATCATCAAGATTGGCTTTATCAGCGGTACTTAATCCTAAAGCGAGTCCTGCATTATTGACTAATACATCAATTGAGCGCCATTGTTCTGGTAATTGGTGATAAATTTCACTGACTGCTTTTTTATCGGTGACATCTAATTGTAAAGGATAGAATAGATCGCCCAGTTCTTGATGAAGAGCTTGCAGTTTATCAAGACGTCTCGCGGTACCAATAACTTTGTGTCCATGGTTAATAAAGTGACGAGCAATAGCTTCTCCAAAACCTGCTGAAGCACCGGTGATAAATATAATCATTTACTTATCCTCATTGTTTTAATCTTTGAAAGTAAAAAGCGAACGTTAACAAGAGTCAAGTTGAAAAATGCAGCTTTGAGATAAATCAGGGGAAAGATAAGGTTCTTTGCCAATGTAAAAGATTTTTAACTTTAATCATCACTGAGTTATACGTTTTTCACTACTGATCAAAGTGGGTTGAAAGGGGGTTTTTATTTCGTGTCACAGTAGAGAAGGTTTAATACAGAGGTGTCATAAAAAAGCTAGGGCAAAACAAATAGGCTTAATAAAAACATGGTTACAACAATAATCACGACGCCTATAACGGCAATGGTAAGTGTGGGAGATAAAAGAAAGCAAAAATAACAGAGTACAAAAGTCACCGCGATATGGAGCAGATCGCTAAACTGATGATAAAGCCAAATAATCAAATTTTTAATTTTCAATAGAGCCGTTCTTACCATCATTTACTCGTAACTATGATTACTATATAGGTCATTGCTCGAATCTGAGCTTATAAAAATTTATAAGCTCAGTTTAGCATAGTAAATAACGGTAATAGTTATTTTTTGCCAACTTGATGGCCAATAACACCACCTAATACACCGCCGCCAATGGTTCCTAATGGACTACCATCTGTTAAAATTGCACCACCTATAGCACCAGCACCGGCACCAATTGCTGTATTACGATCGCGTTTTGTCATGCTTGAACAACCCGCAAGTGAAAAAAGCAGAACAGAAGCGACACACATTGTTCCAATTTTCTTAAACGTGATATTCATTTTTATAAGCTCCAGTATAAAGAACATTATAAAGTTACTGCTATCATAATCGTACTGGCATCAGAATATTCGGGAAGAATAGGGTGCAATACTCCTAAAATGCGTATTAAAAAGCATTAAAAAAGTAATAATAACTAACTATCTGATTAAGTTAGTTAATACAATGAGCATTGTATTACAAAATGAGAGATATTAAGAATAGGCTTAAAATAACTTACAGACTCTAAGCCTATTAAATCTAACGGATCAGACGGGTAGTTAGCGTTTTTTGTTGATCCAGTAATTATGCTTATCGCGTAATTCTTCTTCTGTATATTTTATCGCTTCACTATCAGAAATTTTACGATGTGCATTATATGATTGATAAATTTTTGCTTCCCAAGTCAGTATTTTTGGTAAACATTGTTCAAATACAGCATCTGAATTGTAAGTACATTTATGGGTTATTTTTGACGCGAGATCTTTGTCTGCCGAGGTAAATTGGCTATATGCTTTATTTTCATTCATAAAGCTAATCTCTTCTTTGGTAAATTCGCTTCTTCTTTGATTATCACCAAGTTGTACAATATAAGCACCAATTAGACCAATAACACTACTCAATAACCATTGTTTCCATATTTTTCTTAAAGTAAAAGGCGTTTGAGTCCTAACGCATTTAATAAGATATAGTATTAAATAAATAGCAAAATACAGTGTTGCTAAAGCGATGATTGAACTACCGATAATAATTTTTGTATTTAAATATTCCATTGGTCCTCTATTTGTACAGGTGTTTTATAAAAATATGTTTATAATGGTGGGGAGTATAAATGAAAAACAATAGGCCACCAATAGAATAAATAATTAATATTATTTAACATTATTCCATTAATAAATAAAGGGTTTTATAAGAGCGAGAAATCAAATGAGAATTGAATGTTATAGTTGGTCAGATGTTAGTGAACAAATTCTGGAGCAAGCAATAGCCTTACAGAATTCAGCTTTTGAGGATATGAAGGGTAATTTTTATCAGGTTGATATACCTTACAAGTTGGTACTGGCAATTGATGATAATCAGGTTATCGGACATGTAGCTGTTTATTTACGAGATGTTTACCTAGATTCATTTCCTGAAACCATTGGTATATTGAGTTGTGTAGTGGTAGCTCACAAATACCGAGGAAAGGGCGTTGCTGCATCATTAATAAAAAGGGCTCATGCTATACTGAAAGAGCATTCTGTTAATTTTTCTATTTTATTTGCTGTTTCTCATGCTTATTATCTCTCCTCTGGATATATTCCGATGAAAAATCTCACCCGTTTTATTGAGAATAATGAGAAGAAAGAATTTATATATGACGGTGGTATGGTGTGTGAATTAGGTAGTCAAAATTGGAATGTAAATATATTAGAATTAAATGGGGAAGTTGTATAATTCACAAGTGGTGTAACAAATGGCGTAAATAGTATAAATAGGTGTAAAATTACTATTTATACCTTTAGAGAAATATTAATAAAAAACTTAGTTAAAATTGGTTTTAATATCTGATTTCTGCTCAATCAGAATAATTACTCAACGATAAATGAAACATCGACAGCTCCTGAATATTTATCTGCTATAACTTTGCCATTAGCACATAGACCGAACAGAAAAGTTTGATTAAAGGATTTTATATTATCCATATTGGGTATATAGTGACCATCAAAGAATCTAATGGCACTTGTATCATTCGCTTGACATGTTTGATTTGTTAAATTTTTTAATGATGCAACAACATAAACTTCTGATTGATTGTTTGATTTTGTTCCATTTAAAAGCATTCCAGACATATTTCCACTAACAAGACTATTATAAGCTTTTATTGTAATATAGTTTTTTCCACCTTGAGTACATGTAACATTAACGGAATTTACTGGTGAAGTATCTAATAATGTTGGTGAAGTAAATGTTGATGTAAATTGATCTTTAAATTTAATATTAGTCTCAGTACTACTTGTCACGTTACAGCTTCTTAAGGCCGTAACTTTAATTTCTCCAGGGCGGATAAAATAAGCAGTACTATCATCAACGCTATTAGCTGTATTTCTTGACAACTTAAAACTAGTTTCTAATGAAAAAATACCAGGTTTTATATCGCCATATGCATAAACTGAATAACTATTTATACTGATAGAGACATAAGATCGAAAAGAAGGATCATAAAAATTTTCTTGATCATAAGCCGAAGGTCCCCAGCAAAAAGAACCATTTTTGCTTACATTATATAAACTTGAACGAGTTAACTTAGATCGAGTTAATACTCCTTTTATATTTTGGATACCTGAATTATTAGTTTTATATTGTCCTCCAATGTTTCCATTTATCGCCAATAGTAAATAGCCAGAGGTAGGATAGTTTTTATTTATTAGTTTAAATCCCCATTCATTAATTTCAGGTATTTTTTGTAGCCCATCGGTACTACCACAATAACCCGTCTGGTTGGTAAGGCTCAGAAAACCAAGCCTAGCATAATAATTAGCGCTCGAAGGGGCAGTGAAACTTTTAGGAAAGGTTTCAGCTAATTTTGTCACTGGAACAACTTCGCCTACATAGCCAGTTTTCCCTGCCATTATTTTAATTTCACCATCAGTAGCATAGCTTAATGTTGTACCTGTTGTCATGAGTAATATAAAAAATGGTAAGTATTTCATTTTCATAAATGTTCCTAGGAGTTTACTAGAAATTATTTCTTATTAAGAGACAAGGTTTTTATTAAACTAGCCTAGCATATAAAAAAGGAATATTCATAAAAATATTTACATTCCAATATGATTATCTTTATGCGAGTATCTTTATGGGAGTAATTTACTTTAACTATAATGGAGTTTTAATTTTATCTATTCTGATATATTAAATATAGAAATAAGACGAACAAGAAAATATACAAAAATCACTCTCATATATGAGATGTGTTATATATTATGAACATGTTGTCATTTCTTATAATAAACCTCGGCTAGCAATGTAGCATCAGCATTTAAATTAAAGAAAGTCGGTTGGTTGGAAATACTAAAGTAGTGACCAAGCCCAATTGAATAATCAATCAGCCAAAAACAGAGATTTCAGCGACTATCCGTATTACCTACCATGGTTCGCATAATCTATGACGCTATGTTACAAAAGGGTTCTGAGCGATTGCGGTAGAATGGGGTTGGGGTTTACCGCAATCGAGAAGGTTCGTCTTTATACATAGAGTGCATTGTGCGAATCAATGATTATATTCTTACATGAGCTTTATCAAATTTATTATTGAGTTAATTGCGGATATTAAAGATGTTTTTTGTATTCTAACTCCTCCGTGATGACTACATGCATTTAATACGTTTTGCGCAGTATTTAGTTCTCTTTGCAATGTTGTAGAGGGATTTAAAGTATTTATTACTGGGGTTAAGCTTCCTAACATTTGCTTTTGATAAGGACCATTTAGAGATATTTGTTTTTTTATGTTTATAAGCATTAATATATATTCAAAATATCTTCTAGCTGTATTTCCTTTTTCTTGCAATGAGTCTCTATCATTTTCATCTATTGCATTTATCTCATTTATTAATGATAAGAATTTATTATTTGCTAGCAGTAAATTAACAAAATGCATAACCTTTTCTGATGTTCCATTACTAGTCACAGCTCCAGTTGATGGTCGTGTCATTATGCAAGTTGTATAACAGTTTATATTTGGTATTTGTATAAAGTCTTCTCTATCTCTGAATTCTCTTCTAACTTCAACCATATAGTCACCAAAATGAGAAATTTGATGATTTCGGCAACCAGCGGAATATTTTCTATTTAATGTTTTTTTTTCCTGATAATATGCTTTTATTAGAACATAAAAGCTACCATTAGCATTTATTACAAATATTGACTCTATTGTCGCATGATAAATCCAGCCGTCATGCCAAATCATTTCTATTTGCCTATTCACATCATCAAATCTTAATTGCGAAATTGAGTCCCAACTTCCTCTATCAATAAAATCTACAATATTTCTCCCCTCGCCATGAAAGTTATTAACAACAATATGATTTATTATTTGCTTTATGAGTTTCCAGTCATAAATTTCTATTTGATAATTACTTCCAATTATGTTGTTTGCCGCATCTATAAATTCTTGTTCATTCATATACTTATTCAATTTCTCTGTTTAATGAAAAAATAGAGGAAGAAGCCCCCCGTCATGTACTACGGGGGTAGTCTCAGGGTAATACCAAGGTTTTTACATAAGTGATTAAAAAACACCCACACCAATTAATCATTTACATCAAAAATCTTTGTCAAATTTAATATAACATATTCTTATATGTTTAATAGCGTCAGATATCATATTTCTATGATTATATATCAAGAAGAAAAGGTGGCTTAGAAGGTATCTGTGATAACTGTTAATACAAAAAGCTTTTAGTGTGATATCTGAAAAGGTGCGGTAAATGATTACCTCTACAGAAAATTATTTGTGGCGGGGGATTTATGCAATATTGAAGTGATAAACGATCACAAATATATTGGCAATTTTACAGTTAGATTTATAGTTACAGCAAAGAGCAATATCAACGGTAGAAGTTTGAAATAATAAATAAAAATATTAAGGATTATTATTGGATAGATGTCTTTGATTCTTATGATAGTGTCACAGGCATCAACTTAACTGACGGTAGAAACATCTAAAAAGGCTTTATTAAAATCCTTTCTAAAGTAGTATCTGATAAAAAGACAAAAAACATTGGGTTCCAACCAACATAATCAATCAGCCAAAAACAGAGATTTCAGCGCCTATCCGTATTTACCTATTATGGTTCGCATAATGTATATTATGTTAAATGGGACGTAATAACCAATAACTTCATAAGATGGATCCTTTCAATTATTTAGCGCTTCAAAGCCCTATTGACTCAGCAGATACGTGTTAAGAATCTAATAACTTCACTTCTAGTCAAACCTGATAGTTTTAGTGATACCGCATTTACGTATAGATAAAAACAGATACTGACCGAACAACTTATTCTCAACCAAACCTCTATCAAATATCTTGTGATGTGATTTCAATCTTCACCGCATGCACATCATTTCTTATTATATTTGTTGTTGCACTTCAGGTATTGAGATAATCTTTAGAATAAATTATTCAATTCTGCGCGGATCCCCAACAAGAACTTAATGATATGTCGATTAGTATTGATATAGCTAATGCCTCTGAAGCAAAAGAACTTACAACAATCGCTCTGGAATCTAAGCAATACTGGGGATACAGTTCTGACTTTATTGAGATGTGCCGTGATGAACTCACATTGAAAGAAGCCGATTTTGTTAACTCTTTAATTTTGGTCGCAAAAAATAATGAAAAATATTGTGGTTTTGTTCAACTCAAGTTTAATGATAACGCAGGACAAGGGGAGCTAGAAAAGCTATTTGTCGCCCCCTCTTTTATTGGCCAAGGGATTGGTAAAACCTTGTATGAACGAGCTGTGGAACATGCACGAAAGATGAATGTAAAAGAGCTAGTACTTGATGCAGATCCTAATGCTGAAAATTTTTATAAAAAAATGGGCGCAATAACGATGTACAATACACCTTCAGAGTCAATCCCTGGACGATTTATACCAAAAATGAAAATAACATTATAATCAATTGGTTAGGTTTGCATAGCCAATGATGGCTTGCACTAATTACTAAAGGCAAATTAACGATGCTTGTACTTCTGTGTAATGTAGTTTGAATAATAAAAAATCCGATATTGAATTAATATCGGATTTTTTATTTAATATATTATTTTATCAATAACGAATTGTTATAAAAGAAATGGATAGTCAGTATAACCTTCTGCGCCTCCACCGTAGAAACTTGCAGGGCGTTGTGGATTAAGCTCAGCGTTCTGCTGAAGCCTAGCAACTAAATCTGGATTCGCAATAAAATCGCGGCCAAATGCAACTGCATCAATTAAGCCTTTTCCTATCAATGATGCTGCTTTTTCTGTGGTGTAAGCTCCCGCGCCAATAATCACTCCACTGAAACGCTCACGAACTTTTTGACGAAAATCCTCTGTGTAAGGTTGCCCTCCAGCCCAATCAGGTTCAGACATGTGGATATAGGCTATCGTTTGGCGTAAGCATTAACTCATCATGCCGAACGATGAATGGTCGCTGGATGCTTCCTTTTAATGATTTAGCGCTTCAAAGCCCTATTGACTCAGATACGTGTTAAGAATTTAATAACTCCACTTCTAGCCAATCTGAGAATTTTAATGGGATACTCGATACAAAATTTACGTATAGATAAGAAATATAGACTGACTTTAATTATCAGCAAACTTTGGAGAAAATATTCTGAAGTAGAACGAGGAATCATTTCAGGTGCGTATTAATAAGAACTCCCTAATACCATATATATCAATATTTATCAGTGTGCTTTTTTATTATGCTGAAATGGCTCATCAGCTTTTTTTTAATATATTTTCGCATGCGACGAATGCCATAGCATTATTAGATCATATTAATATTATAAGTCACTACTACCTTGTCTATCTGATTGTTATAACACCTGTGTTTGTTTTTTTTAATGGAAAAATGAATTCACTATATAAGTGTTTGTTTTATTTTGTTTTTCCTTATTTTTTATCTCTATTTGCATGGTATACACATATCTACTTCGATTTACCCAAAAATTCTAACTTAGGAAGTGGGACATTACTTGGTGAATTTGGCTACATAACAGTGACTATCTATATCATATACGGTTCATTCTTAATCCCATTAATTGCATGTTTGTGTGAGATTTTTATTCGATTACTCTATCGATATCTATACAGGTTTTATTAATAACTAATCTGTGCACGATATCCCCTACATCTAGATCATATTGTTATATTAAAATATTGGGCAAAAGCTTTATTGCCCTTTTCATTAATCGTCACTTCTCTATATCCTTGGTGGCGTTTTATCCAACCTTGTGTCTGTGCATGATTAAGTAATGCACTGCCAATTTGTCCACCTAGATGAAAACGCCTTTCACTCCAATCTAAACAAGGACAACAAATATTGCGCGAATGTTTTGCTTGGAAATTAAGTCCCATCAATTTAAAGCGTTTATCTCCGAATTCAGTTATTTCTGTTCCATCTTTTGTTATCCATTCTTCTTGGCAAAGTACCTGATAAATTTTAACGGCAATTTCACCGGCTAAATGGTTATAGCATGTACGTGCTTTTCTTAAATGTTCTGGGGTGGTAATTTTTGCTTGTGATACATGAACTGTTGAGAAGCTCATCAAATTTTCAATAACTTTTGCTATATCATCACTAGCTAATCGAAAATAGCGATATTTACCACGAGAGATCACAGAAATAAGGCCGCTACTGAGTAATTTTGATAAATGGCTACTTGTGGTAGATGCGGAGATATCCGCAGCAATGCTCAACTCGGTGGCTGTCCACGCCCTTCCATCCATCAAAGCACAGAGTATTTTTACTCTGGAAATATCCGCAATAGCGGCTCCAACCGCGGCTATTGCTGACTCCAAAGTATGCTCATATTCCGTTTTTGTTTTGTAATTATTCATCTTATAACGGCTCTATTGTCCAGTACGGTGCAATTACGTGTGAGTACTTGTAAACTCATAACAACGTTCTAGTTTAACTATACTTATTTTATAAAAATCAAAAATGCTCTTTTTACCTTCCTGCTGTGCTTTGCTGTGCAAAATATTATTTTTCCATTGCAGTATAGCATCTTCATTTTTCCACCAAGAAAGCGATAATAGCTTTCTTTCCTTCCGTCGCTAGGCTTTGAAAGCGCTCGATAGATATAAATCCATCAATGTTGTTTAGTAATGGTCTTAGTTGCGATGCTAAAGATAAATATTGCCCCTGCTTACTTGTGGCTATTTGAACTTCAAAAATAACAGCGATCATTTTATTCTCCTTGTTAAGAATAAGCAGGATAACAAGGAAAATAATAAACGTTTCGATACCTATTGAAATGTTACTCCGTACTGAATGTAGAGTAGAAATGATGTTAGTATCTTTATTAAGCAATGATATCTTTAAAAGCACTTGTTACTTGTTATATTTATAACAAAAAATGTAGTATTATCAGATTTTTATGTGCAAAAACATAACGTAAGAGAAAAATAATGAAAGTTCATTATGCTGTAGGTAAATATATAATTGCTATATTTATTCTATTACTGCTTGTTATCACCACCCTATTATTTTTTACAAGCCATATTCAAGACTTTGACTATGAAAACAAAGATCAAGAAGAATTAAGTTTTGTATCTCAAGGAAACCGGCTATCAGGAACTCTTCTTACTCCTCAACATAAGACTCCGTCAGCGGTTATCGTGATTATTCATGGTGATGGGCCTCAAGATCGTTATTCAAATGGTGGCTACAACCCTCTGTTCAATACATTTTTGGATGCAAATATCGCGATATTCTCGTGGGATAAAGCAGGCATTGGTGATAGTCAAGGAAACTGGCTACATCAATCAATGGAAGCTCGAGCTGAAGAAGCGGTAGCAGCATTAAAATTAATGCAACTTCGTTATCCCGAAGTTCAAGTCGGTTTTTTAGGGTTTTCTCAAGCAGGATGGGTTATTCCTATCGCCGCTAGTCAATCACAACCAGCTTTTTCTGTGATTATTGGTGGTGCTGTCAATTGGCGAGAACAAGGACAATATTATCAAAAATTGCGTTATGAACAGCAAGGAAAAACACCGGATGAAATTATACAATTGCTGGCAAAAGAACAAAAAGAAAATGATGATATTTTTGGACTACATGGTACAAAAGATCGCTCTCGTCGCAATGATATGAGTGAAGATCGATTTAATTTTGTTGTTAAAAATTACTTAAGTGATTCATCAAGTTATTTAAGAAAAATGAATGGTCGTATATTAGCGGTATGGGGAAATAATGACTTAAACGTTAATGCTCAGCTTAATGCTTGTCGCTATCGTGCAATATTAAATACTCATCATCAAGCTGATATTGTTGTTTTCCCTCATGCTAGTCATGGATTACTCCGTGTGCCAGAATTTAATTACCAATTAGAAAGTGATTGGCCAATATACCGTCAATTACAATTTCTGTGGGCTGGTCGTAAAGCTTACACTGAAGGTTCGTTACTGCTTATTATCGATTGGATAAAAAATAAAAATCCGGATTTCTCTCCCTATAATATGGATTGTAATTTATGATTTTTAACCATAATAACAATATAGATGGCTTTATACTTTGGTTGTCTCTTGTGTTACTTTCTTGTACTCTGCTACGCTTTATTATCAACCTATTTGAGTAAACTATGACAGAAGCTCGTTCTAAAGATCCACTACACGGTATCACGCTTGAAATGCAAGTTAATGCGTTAGTGGCTAAATATGGTTGGGTTAAATTAAGCCAACTAATCAAAATTAACTGTTTTAGAAACGAGCCAAGTGTAAAGTCGAGTTTGAAATTTTTGCGCAGAACTCCTTGGGCGCGCTCTGAGGTAGAAGCACTATATCTAAATCTTGTTGAAGAAAACCTTGATGATACAATCAATTATTCTGAAAGTGATCCTTGGGCAAATAGTCGCTATAAAAAATAATTGTTATTTTTATCAATTCTCATCTCTAAAATCCTTTGGTGTCATGCCAAACTCTTTTTTAAAAATAGAGTAAAAATATTGTAACGACGGATAGCCACACATCAAAGAAATCTCTTGTATTGATAATGTTGTTGTGGCTAATAAGTTTTTCGCCCTTTTCAGCTTCTCTTCATAAATCACGGCATGGATAGTCTTCCCTACTTCTTTCTTAAAACGCTGTTCTAAATTAGAACGCGACATATTTACAGCGTCTAACACTTGCTCAGTTTTTATTCCTTTACAAGCATTGTAATAAATATAGTGCATTGCTTGTACAACGGTAGGATCACTAAATGAATGAAAGTCTGTTGAGCGACGTTCAATGATTTTTACTGGAGGAACTAATATTCTTGGTAGTTGTTCGGTTGGATGCCCTTCTAATATTTGATGCAGAAGCTTCGCGGCTAAATATCCCATTTGTCGTGAACCTTGTACTACAGAAGATAACGCTATACGTGATAAATAACGTGTCATATCTTCATCATCAATGCCTATAATACTGATTTCTTCAGGCACATTAATATTTAAGTTATCACAGACTTGTAGTAAATGACGCGCTCTGGCATCGGTGACGGCAATAATACCAGTTTGTGGTGGCAACGTTTGTATCCAGTCAGATAAACGATTCTGTGCATGTTGCCAATTCTCTTGTGTGATATCCATACCGTTATAAATGATGCCTGGGTATTTTTCGCGAGTAACTAATTGCCGGAATGCATATTCTCTCTCATTAGACCAATGCGGGTAGTTTTTTGCCGGTAATCCATAAAAAGCAAAATGTTTAAGCCCTTTTTGCTTTAAATGTAAAAAAGCTTGATGAATCAATTGGTAATTATCAGTAGCAATATACGGCACAGAAGGATAATCTTTTGCTTGATGATAAGAGCCACCGACACCAATAACAGATAAGGGTGATTGGCTTAAATGTTGAGTAATAATGGGATCGTCAAAGTCTGCAATAATGCCGTCACAAACCCAATGATTAATATTATCAAGGCGAGTGCGGAAATCTTCTTCAATAAATACATCCCAATGGCACTGTGACGCCTGCAAGTATTCACCTACCCCTTCAACAACTTGTCGGTCATAGACTTTATTAGCGTTGAATAACAGCACGATACGAAAATATTTATCTTTTTTCATATTAGATCACCCACTCTTCCATGTTGGCCATTAAACCACAGCTTTGTATTTGCCAGCATTCTCCTTCGTGGCTATGTGATTACTATCACACAAGTCAGATTTCGTAATAGCAAAGTAAAAAATAGGAATAACCAAGAGTAAGTACAACGAGTATTTTGTTGTTAAACCACATTGCCGAGGGGATTTTCATGAATCAGAATAACTTTAATAAATTAATTTCTAGGCAAAATACCTACAGTGCTAAATGGTGCAACAGTAACGCCAATGTTATTCCATTATCGGTTGCCGATATGGATATTTCTGCACCAGATTTTATTATTAACAAACTCAGTCAGTTTAATTTAACCGGTATTTATGGCTATACCGATCTTAGTTCTGATTGGAATAATGTTGCGGTAAATTGGTTTAAATCTCAATATGCTTGGCATGTTACACCTGAATCTGTAGTGTTTTGCCCTCGCATTATCCAAGCCGTCTCTCTCTATATTCAAAATTTTACTCAAATTGGCGATAAAGTGACAACCTTGTCACCTGCTTATCATCCTATTAGCAATACAGTTTGTGTAAATCATCGCCAGCTACTAGAAAGCCCATTAATTTATCATAATGGGTGCTATGAAATAGATTTTGACGATTTAGAAGATAAATTTAAACAATCTGTCTGTTTTATATTGCTCTCTCCCCATAATCCAACCGGAACAGTATGGCAACAAGCTGATTTATTAAAAATTGCTAAACTTGCTGAAAAATATAAAGTTTTTATTATTTCTGATGACGTTCATGCTGATTTTGTTTTTGATAATGCCATTTATCGTCCTATATCAACTTTAAGTAGCTATGTAGAGCAACACTCTTTTATTTGCACATCACCGGCTAAAACCTTCAATTTAGCGGGGCTTGAAATAGCCAATATTGTGATTGCTAATCCAGAATATCGTGAGAAATTTAAACAATGCTTAATTGCCGCAGGTATTCATAATCCTGGTTACTTCTCTGTCCCTGCTTTCTTACAAGCTTATACCTTACAAGGTCAACAATGGATCAAGGAGCTTAAACATTACCTTGCTGAAAACAGGCAGTGGGTAAAAGAGCAATGTGCACGTTATTTTCCTGATTGGGTTATCACTCAAAGCCATGGCACCTACATGCTATGGATCAATTATCAAAAAATGCAGTTAACCGAACAACAATTAAAGCATTGGTTTGTTTCATTAGCCGAAGTAGAAATGAGTTGGGGAAGCGGTTTTGGTGCGGCTGGGGATGGTTTTTTCCGCATTAATATTGCTACACCTCGTTCAATATTAGAAACCGTTTTTACTCGGCTTATTCGTACCTCACCTCACGCCAGTTTGGAATAAATTACAATGAAAACGCAAACGATAAATAATCCGAGAACCCCTACACTTCTCGAGTCACTGTTTCCTATATTTACAATGGTGGTGCTATTAGGCGGAGGTTACGCCGCTTTTGATTTACCTCCCGAACCACTAATGGTGTTATCAACCGTCGTCGCGGCATTATTAGTTAAACGATTAGGCTATCGTTACGACGAAATCTTAACGGCTATCTCACAAAAAATCGCCAAAACGATGCCGGCTTTGCTGATCTTAATTAGCGTTGGTTTATTAATCGGGACATGGATGGTGGGAGGAACCATTCCACTGATGATCTACTATGGATTAAAGATGATCAGTCCTGAAATGCTATATGTTACAGCACTGCTAGTGACATCATTAGTATCAGTTTGTACTGGTACTTCATGGGGCTCGGCGGGCACTATTGGCGTCGCTTTTATGGGCGTTGCTGTCGGTATGGAGGCTAATCTTGCAGCAACTGCGGGTGCCGTTGTTGCTGGTGCTTACTTTGGTGACAAACTCTCACCGCTATCAGGGGATACTAACCTCGCTGCAATGGCGGCCAGAATAGATCTTTATCAACATATCTGTCACCTGCTTTATACCACATTACCTTCCTTGATCCTCACAGCGATTATCATGACTGTCTATGGTATGAATGGCGATTTAGCAGGACAAGGAGTGCCTGAAAAAGTTACCTTAATTACCAATGGGTTGGAGAATATTTATCACTTCAACTTGATCCTGTTTATTCCTGTATTAGTCATTTTATATGGTTCGGTCACGAAAAAACCGACTATTCCAGTTATGCTGGCCTCTGCCGCTATTGCGATGTTGAATGCTTATCTTATTCAAGGATTTGGCTTACATGATATCGTAAAAAGTGCCGTTGATGGCTTTAATGTCTCCATGATCCAAGGTAAAGAAGTACCTGAATTATTAGGTAATTTATTAAATCGTGGTGGTATGAACTCCATGATGAGCACCCTACTTATTTGTTTCTGCGCACTCTCCTTTGCGGGAACTCTATCTTTAAGCGGTGCATTAGAAGTGATAGTTCATGCACTGCTAAAAATGGTGCATTCAACGGGATCGATGATCTTAGCGACTATTGCTTGTGGACTGACCATGATTGGTGTTACTTGCAATGGACAAATCTCTATTCTTATTCCTATCGAAATGTTACGTGGTGCGTATATTGAACGCGGTTTACACCCTAAAAACCTTGCTCGTACCGTTGAAGATTCCGCCACTATTTTTGAGCCTATCTTACCTTGGACTGCTGCCGGCGCTTATATGGCGGGCACATTAGGTGTTGCAACCCTAAGTTATTTACCTTGGGCTGTATTGTGCTGGAGTGGCATCTTCTTTGCCATGTTATGGGGTTTCACCGGTTTTGGCATTGCTAAATTAACACCAGAAGAGCAGGAAGAAATGACTGCTGAGCTTGGATCACATTCAGAATTACAACTTGATACTAAATAAGGACGGTTCCATGTCTTACTTTGATAAAATTGAACAAATTCAATATGAAGGTACCACCAGCGATAACCCTCTCGCTTTTCGCTACTATAATCCAGATGAAATTATTTTAGGGAAAAGAATGGAAGATCATCTGCGATTTGCTGCCTGCTATTGGCATAACTTCTGCTGGAATGGTTCGGATATGTTTGGTATTGGTACGTTTGATAGACCTTGGCAGACACCGGGAGAAGCACTAGAACAAGCAAAGCGTAAAGCGGATGTTGCTTTTGAATTTTTCCATAAACTCAATGTACCTTTTTACTGTTTTCATGATGTTGATGTTATCTCTGAAGGAAATAGCATTAATGAATATATCACCAATATGGCAGCAATAACTGAGGTATTAGCGCAAAAACAGCAAGAAACGGGCGTTAAATTATTATGGGGAACTGCAAATTGTTTTACTCATCCTCGTTACGGAGCTGGTGCCGCAACAAATCCTGATCCAGAAGTATTTGCTTGGGCGGCAACTCAAGTTTGTGAAGCGATGAAAGCAACAAAAACGCTGGGAGGCGAAAACTATGTGTTATGGGGAGGCCGCGAAGGTTACGAAACATTATTAAATACAGATTTACGCCAAGAGCGGGAACAAATTGGTCGTTTTATGCAGATGGTTGTTGAGCATAAACATAAAATTGGATTCCAAGGTACACTGCTCATCGAGCCGAAGCCACAAGAGCCAACTAAGCATCAATATGATTATGATACTGCGACAGTTTATGGTTTCTTAAAACAATTTGGTTTAGAAAAAGAAGTTAAAGTGAACATAGAAGCTAACCATGCAACTTTAGCGGGTCACAGTTTCCATCATGAAATCGCCACAGCTATTGCATTAGGTATTTTAGGCTCAGTCGATGCTAACCGAGGTGATCCACAATTAGGTTGGGACACAGACCAATTCCCCAATAGTGTAGAAGAAAATGCATTAGTTATGTATGAAATTCTCAAATCCGGTGGTTTTACGACTGGTGGATTAAACTTTGATGCCAAAGTACGTCGTCAAAGTAATGATAAATACGATCTTTTCTATGGGCATATATCCGGAATGGACACCATGGCAATGGCATTACGTATTGCAGCAAGAATGATCCAAGACGGTGGACTTGATAAATTTATTGCTCAACGTTATGCGGGATGGAGTGCCGAACTTGGCCAAAATATCCTACAAGGTAAATTAAGTCTTGAAGAAGTGGCAAAATATGCACAAAGCAATACCTTAACGCCCCGCTTACAAAGCGGGCGTCAAGAGATGCTAGAGAGTTTAGTGAATCGTTATATTTTTGGTTAAGGGTATAAAAAGATAAACACAGCAGAGTAGCGCTGTGTTTATTGATTTAATTAACATAAGATCATGGGGTAAAACGTCATGTATTTAGGGCTAGACTTAGGCACATCAAGTGTTAAAGCGATCATCATGAATGAGCAAGGTGATGTCGTTGCCAGTCATTCTATACCTTTAACCCTCTCACGCCCTCATCCTCAATGGTCAGAGCAAGATCCACAAGCATGGTGGCAGGCAACTGATGAAGCGATAAAACAACTTAGTCGTACTCAACCTATGGAACAGATCCAAGCCATTGGTCTCAGTGGTCAAATGCATGGCGCGGTATTACTTGATGCGCAGCAAAATATATTACGCCCTGCTATTTTATGGAACGACGGCCGCAGTGTTAAACAGTGTTTACGACTGGCAAAGCAGTACCCTCAATTTAAAGAAATTACGGGCAATTTAGTTATGCCTGGGTTTACAGCGCCTAAATTGCAATGGGTCGCAGAAAACGAAGCGGAGATCTTTTGTCAGATTGCTCATGTGCTATTACCAAAAGATTTTCTACGTTGGAAAATGAGTGGTAATTTTGCCAGTGATATGTCGGATGCGGCGGGTACACTGTGGTTGGATATGCAAAAACGCGATTGGAGTGATGAATTATTAGCGGCAACGGGGCTTTCTCGATGTCAAATGCCGACACTATTTGAAGGTAACCAGATAACGGGTTACTTACTGCCAGAAATTGCTAAAAAATGGCAAATGAAACAAGTACCGATTATAGCGGGCGGTGGTGATAATGCAGCGGGTGCAATTGGTGTAGGAGTATATCAACCGGGTCAAGGAATGCTCTCTTTGGGCACATCCGGTGTCTATTTTGTTGTCAGTGAAAAGTTTCTCCAAAACAGTGACAATGCGGTACATAGTTTTTGCCATGCATTGCCACAAACTTGGCACTTAATGTCGGTAATATTAAGTGCGGCTTCTTGTCTAGATTGGGTATGCCAATTAACGGGGATCAGTGATGTTGGTGCAATGTTTAAAGAAATAGAACAGCATGCACATTCTGATAGTTCCCTACTCTTTTTGCCTTATCTTTCTGGTGAACGGACACCTTATAACAATGCGGATGCCAAAGGCGTATTTTGGGGGTTAACTCACCAACATCAGCGTGCGGATTTATGTCGAGCGGTGTTAGAAGGTGTTAGTTTTGCGTTGAGGCAAGGAATTGAAGTAGCGGATAAGGCTGGACAACATGCAGACAATATAACGTTAATTGGTGGAGGGGCAAGAAGTGAATATTGGCGACAATTACTAGCTGATATTACAGGAAAAACCTTGGATTATCGTCAAGGTGGTGATGTTGGTCCTGCACTGGGAGCTGCTAGACTGGCGCAATTAGCGATAAATCCGGCTCATTTATCACAAATTATTCTTTCTCAGCCAAAACTTGAAACACGTCATGTTCCCAATTTAGAAAAACATAAGGCATATCAAGATAAATATAATGCCTTTAAAAAGCTCTACACACTTATTGAAACAATGAAAATATAAAACAATATTGCGTTAACATCAGGGTTATACAAAGGGCGAGATGATACTTGCCCTTTTCTATTTATTGGAATAATACAGAAATAGCACTTAATGCTAATAAACCACCCATAATAAAATTAAATAGCCTTAATATTTTGGGATTTTTTAATCGCTCTCGTAAGCTATGACCAAAAGTGGCCCATATAGCAACACAAGGAAAATTAATTAATGTGAAAATAATAGCAACTAACAACATTGAAATATAAGGATATTGTGGTGAGGTATATAATGTTATCCCTGAAATCGCCATCATCCATGATTTAGGATTAATCCATTGAAATAATGCAGCCTCTAACAAGGTTAACGGTGAGCCTTGTTTATTACTATTTTGCTCAACAGAATGACTAATTGCCGTTTTCCAAGCTAACCACAATAAATACAGCGCTCCGAGATATTTTAATATATTGTAAATAATGGGCGATGATTTAATAAGTGCTCCTATGCCTATCCCCACAGCCAATAACATCACAAAAAAACCGAGAGACACACCGATAGCATGAGGCATTGTACGCTTTAAGCCAAAGTTAATACCTGATGCTAGAAGCATAATATTATTCGGGCCTGGTGTAATTGAAGTAACAAATGAAAATATGGCTAATGATAAAAAAATGTCGAAAGTCATATATAAAATTCTAATCAATAAATAATGAATAAGGAGATATTAAATTGCCTTTTCTTTTTTTATTTACCAACTAGTGCTTAATTTTATAGGAATGGTAATACTTAGCGCTAGAGAAATTCATTATTTTAGGAATTTGTCTATCCATATGGATAAGTTTCAGCTTTTATTCTATTATATGGAATTTTCTACGGTATGATAAGTTAAAATAACGATATTATATAATAAGGTAATTGAAGGTGACTTATTACTAGAAGATATAACCTGCCCTACAAATATATTATTCTGATACCTTTCAAGAAAATATAACTATTAGCCCTAATAAATATATTGATATATTAGGGCTAATATAATAGCTATTGCTAACGATACCCGCGACGATGGTTTTGGGCAGACCAGCTATAGGTTTCATCACTAGAGACTAATTTCTGTTTTTTCTTCTGGGAAAGGGCTTTTTTGCTGGCTTTTTCTACTTCGAGGGAGATTTCGGTAATAATAGCATCTTTCACTTTATTCATTTCGGCGTTAGTTAATTCACGCCCCAATTTCTTTCTCTCTTGACCGATTCTGGTTCTAACGCGCATCTGTTGGGCATCTGTCATCTCTTGAAGAGTCAGCTTTTTCATACAATCACACCCTGTATTGAGAAAGGAGTCTTTAATATAACATCATTTCAACGACTCACAATCAATCAATTGCCTTTTTTGATAGTAAAACGCGATCGAGATAGATATTACGCGCTTATTACACGCGTAATATCATAAAGTGAGTGAAGGATTAAACTAACAGATAGACCGATTAAATAAGTTTAAGAAATTTAACTTTAAAATCATCAATATCTTGTTGTGTTGTTGCCCAAGAAGTACAAAGGCGCAAACAGCTTAGCTGTGGATCGTCAAGTAATATGCGATGAAAAACAAACTGCTGCGTTAGCTTTTCTGCAATATCATTAGGTAAAATGACAAACACTTGGTTAGATTCTGGTGGTGCTAAAAAATCAAAACCATGCTCAGTAAAGAATGCGGCTAATTGTGAGGCCATCTCATTGAGATGTTTACCTAATTTAAAGTAGAGGTCGTCGCTAAATAATGCCGCGAATTGTGCCCCTAATAACCAACCTTTTGCCTGTAATCCGCCCTTTTGTTTTAAGCTAAAGCGAAAATCAGAATTTAATGCAGGATGACAAATCACTAATGCTTCTGCTGACATAGCACCAATTTTCGTGCCGCCAATATAGAAAGCATCAGTTAAGTGTGCGATATCTTCAATCGTTAGATCGCTGTTATCAGACATCAACCCTGTCGCTAAACGTGCACCATCAAGATATAACCATAAATTATGTGCATCACAAAATTCGCGTAATGCTTGTAATTCGGCTTTACGATATACCGTACCAATTTCAGTGGCATTGGTTATATAAACAAGTTTAGGTTGCACCCAATGTTCATCGTTATGTTCAGCGAGGATCGGCTTCAATAAATCTGGGGTCAATTTACCATCAGCAGAAAAAGTGGTGATCACTTTATGGCCTGTTGCCTCAATCGCTCCCGTCTCATGAGTCGCAATATGCCCGGTGCTGACAGAAATTACTGCTTGATGTGGGCGTAAAAAGTGAGAAATAGCGGTTAAATTAGTGATAGTGCCACCATTAAAAAAATGGATCTGCGCTTCGGGTTGTTTAATTCGCTGTTTGATTAATTCTTTAGCTTGATGACAAAGGGTATCCATACCATAACCATCATAACGTTGACCTACTGTATCTGTAATTGCCTTCATGACCGCAGGATGTGCAATTTCATTATAATCATTTTGGAAGCGGTACACGTGTACTCCTATTTATGTTGTGTTTGGTCTGTCTATTATAGATAAAAGAAAAGCATATGGCCTTTAATTGACAAATTATCAAATAAACACCACATGCTGAGTCTAATATATTTAAAAATAGAGCGATTTAAAACCGCCTATTTAAAACAAACTTCACCCCAACGGGCTAACCCTGCGGTTACTGAGCCGAAATCATTACCTTTTACAATAGGCACATTAGGTAACTGTTGCTCGATAGCTTGACATAAAATCGGTGAACGCGCAGAGCCTCCGGTCATAAACACCACATCAGGTACTACGCCCCCTTGTTGTACGGCATCATTGACCAAATCAATCATCTTATCTTTAGGGGAGCCAATGGCTTCAACCATTTGCTGGCGAGTGATATTGGTTTCTAATGTTTCGCTTAATAACGCGATGCTGGCTAAATAGGTATGGCAATCTGATAATGCCATTTTCGCCTCTTCCGCTTTGCGGACAATGCCATATCCTAGTGTTTCATTATAGACTTCAATTAAGCGTTTTATCTTTTCTGGCTCTTGAGCATCACGACGTAGTTGATTTAATGCCGCTAAATTTTGTTGAGAATAAAAATCTTTTTGTGCTTCAACATTATTGATGGCAATAGGATCCCAAAATTGTTTTAGCGGTAATTTTATGCCCGATGAAGTTAGCCCTGTCATGCCAAATAAAGGCATTAGCTGTTTAAAAGCTAGATAAATATCAAGATCATTACCACCCACACGTTGTCCACTATGCGCTAATAGTGTACTGGCACGATCGGTTTTACCCCGATAGCTAGGGCCCATTTGAATCAATGAGCAGTCCGTTGTACCACCACCAATATCAACTACCAAGACTGTTTGGTCTTTGGTTAATGTGGATTCATATTCTAAACCAGCGGCTACCGGTTCAAATTCAAATAAAACCTGTTTAAAGCCGGCTCGTTTAGCTGCATTAATTAAAATACGCTCGGCTTGCTTATTGGCAGCCTCTCCCCCTAACCCATTAAAGTTAATAGGTTTACCAATCATGGCATCAGTAATGGTTGTTTGTGTGCTTTTTTCCGCTTGTTGTTTTATATTGGCCATCATGGCGCACACTAAATCTTCAAAAAAGCTGATTTGTATCTCATGTAAGCCTGAGGCACCAAGAAAAGATTTAGGCGATTTGACGTAATAAACATCACGGGGATCTTTTAGATACAAACTTAATGCTGCCTGACCGAAAACAATATCCTCAGGCACTAATTCAATATCTTCATCACGATTAAACGCGATTGATTTTCTTAATAGTTGTTCGCCAATAGAGTTGGTAGGTTTAATATTTAAGTGGCGAAATAAATGTTCGGAAACAGATTCACGGGTTGGCGCACAAAGAGTAGATGGAATATAAACATTCTCACCTTCTAAAGGTAATAGCGTTGGTTTCCCCTCTTTCATTATTGCCACAGAACAATTTGATGTTCCATAGTCAAAGCCAATAAACATATCGCCTCCCAGCTAGACTTCGTTAAAAAAAAGACTGAGCACTCTACATCAAGCTTATTGTAATTACTACCAGATTGTGGTGTTTTGTCTTTTAATATTCGAATGGCGTTTCTGGCGAATAAAGTTTATTACAGCTTATTGTTATAGCCATATCAGGTTTTAAACCACCTAAATAACAATCAACAGAATCGGTTAATAGATGAAATAAGCACCCAACGGCAATGGCTTTCCATTTCCAAGAAGGAATAAACCATAAAACGATATAGACAATGGCAGCCCATAGAGTATGCAATGGATGAAAACCAACACTGCAACGATTGGGATCAAAGATTGGCGTTGCAAACAAATGGTCAATGTCTATTGCCATCGTACTCATCATAAGAAGCGCAGCAAGCCGCCAGTTTTTACCCCAAAATAGATAAGCGAGTGCTATTGGCGCTAAAAAATGTAAACCATAATGTATTATTGTTCTGGCGATTTCAAAGATCACAAACGTCTCTATTGCACTGTTATTTGATAGGCAGCCCTTTTTATAAGGTGATTATCTCTATTTATCAAGGTGTATATTAGGTAAGCCCTGATCAATATCCCCTAAAGCAAAGGCTAAATCTACTGCGGCAATTAATGAGCCTGTATAAGCATCTATATGTGAGAGTTGCGCATTTAATAGTGCAATTTCTGCAGTATTAATCTCCGTTACTGTACCTAGTCCATTGTTAAAAAAATCGACACTGGCGGTATAACTTAATTGTGCGGTATCAACGAGATTTTTAGCCGCTTTGTTTGCTTCAAGGGCCGATCTTAATGCATTCTCACTGAGAGAGATCTCTTTGATTGCCGTATCTTGACTTTTGCGCAAATTTTCTTGTGCTAATTGGATATCTGATTGAGCATTGCTCATTCGCGACTGACGCATGCCCCCTTCATATAAGGGAATACTCACGCCAATTAAAATATTCGACGATGAAGTTCGTTGGCTAATTTCAGGTAACCCTTGAACATCAAAATGCCCCGAACCACCAGCAAGAGCACCGGCGAGATACACTTTAGGAAAATAGTCAGATTCAACAGAGCGTGCCGTTTTTAATGCCGCTTGCTCTAATTCATAGTGAGCTAAAATATCAGGGCGTTGTGATAACGCTTTTTTTATCACATCGTGAGTCAATGGGGAAATATCATCAGGTAAGCGCGCGTCATTATCATAATTCACTTTTATCTTTTCAAAGGGAGAGACACCTATTGCAGACAGTAATAACTGATATTGATCTTTTTCATGACCTTTAGCTAACACATGTTGTAATTCTACTTGGGCAACTTGTTGTTTGGCTAAAGCAACATCTAATACGGTTGCTAATCCCCGCGCACGTTTTTGCTCTATGGCATATAAAATATCTTTGCTTCTTTGCAGTGCCTCTTGGGTAAGAGTGACTTTTTTAAGGGCCGCACCATAACTAAAATAGGCAACAGAAACATCATGAATTATTTTTTGATGCATCAGATTAAAATTAAGGTTTGTTGCCAAAGAAGCATGTTTAGCAGCATCGGCTAAAGCTCCTCGTTTACCGAAGTCAAAAATAAGCCATCTAAAGGTTAATGCTGGAATAAAAGCACTGTTTGATGTTTTAATATCATCAACAATTGGATTGGCGGGTAAATCTACTTTTCCTCTTTGATAACCTGCCAATGCCGTTGCGGTAATAATTGGTAAATAAGTACTTTCTACCATACCAATATCGGTGGCTGATTTTTTCGCTAATAACCAAGCAATCCGTGTTTCAGGATTATTTTGCTGACCAAGATCGATAAGCTCGGCCAATCCATAGCTCGTTTTAGTGGTTTGCTCTTGCTGAGGTGTGGCGAGGTATTGCTCAGAAGCTGCCATATAGTTTGTATTATTATAAGGCATCGGTTGTTGTGCTGAGTATTTCCCATAATCGCTAGTATCAATACATCCAACAAGTAATAAACTTAACCACGATGATAGAATATATTTTTTATGATTAATGGCCGATTTTATCATCATCTATTTTCTCTTATTAACTGTTTAAATACTTGTTCTCTTTCATTGATGGGCAACATTTTTATTTCTTCAGTTAAGACATTTTTCTTAAAATCATCTGGAGATAAAGGCAGTGTATCGGAATACTCACCATTATCATCAAAAATAAACCTATCAGCATAACTATGGCGACTAATGTAAGAAATCTTGCTTAATGACTGTTTAAAAAACAAGGTGAATACTTTGTTTCTTTCTTTATCTTTTCTCTCAAACAGCAGTAAATCAATATTATCTTTAGATTGTGCAATAGTCTCATTAATAGAGGCGACTAAATCTAAACACTCACTTTTATTGGCAGAGCATCTTAACTTTGTATAGTCATCTAAAATCGTGGCGAGCTGTTTGTATATTGTATTGACGATACTCGCGGGCCAGACTCGAGTAAAAATGACATACATAACAATATTGCCTAATAAAATACCCAAAATACGGTCGGAAACCACATCCATATCAAAACTCGGTTTAAAGCCATGTAGTGTCGTTAGCAAAAAGGCTAACCCTACTTGTACGCCAGCATAAGAGATACGTTCATTACCGGCGGCAACCCAGGCTGCAGGTAAAAGACAGAAGAAGATCAATACCATCAACTGAAAAATATCAGAAATATTAGGAATAATATAAAGCAGTGAGATCATGCCAATTAATGCGCCAATCAGACACCCTATTATTCTTAGTGTAAGTTTATGAACCGTTTCGCCCACTGAAGTAAGTGCAACCACATAGCAAGTGATCATCGCTGTATGGATACCTTGCCATTTAAAATAATCATAAAACAAATAACATAAAATAGCGGCAAGAGTTGTTTTAATAGCAAAGTATTTATGATTAGGATTACTAAATGCATCGCTTACAAAAAAGGGTGTGGCTTTTTTAATGGGTTTAGTGGTTCGTTTTGTTAGCAAAATAGTATTAAATTTATCCAATAAAGCGATTCTCTTTATTGGCTGAAAACGTTGCACACTATCTTTAATGTTATCTAACGAGTGATTGGCAAAACAGTCCGCAATATATTTACATCTTTTCGCTAACATAAAACGTAATGATGTTGGGGTATTGTCATCCACTGTTATTGACATAACCAATATTGCATAGGAGTTATCAACCATGTTTTCTAACCATTGGATATCTTCTTTACCTAATAGATAAAGGATTTTCATAACCATCAAATAACGTTGGCATTCTGCTTGTGTTCCTAGTATTTCACTCAGCGTTATCTGGTTAGTTTTTTTCCCTAAGAAAAAATCATGGGCTGCCATAAAGCGCGTTGAAATTTTATTAAGCAGTAATTTCCGTGGGCTAATACCAAAAAAATAATTGAATATAATCACCAATAGCATCGGCGAAACGGCCATTAATAATGCATAAAGCAATCCTCTGGTTGCAGCATCACCAAATGGGATATCTTCAATTAGCGTCATTAAAAAGGCGATCACCAAAGCAACTAAATTACCTATATCACCGAGACTACTTGCTGAAGCTAAATACATAAAAATGGCTGAGAAAAAAGCCATAAAAAAGAAGCGTAAAATAATATTTTGAATAGTGAGATTAAACAGTACTAACGCCACACCAACCACAATGGAGCATAAAATAATGACCCCAAGGGAGAGTAATATATTTTGTACTGCATCCGCTTTAATCAAATAGATAATTAAATAACAGCTGATTGCTGATTCAGGGATTTCATAAACCATAGCGATCACGGCCATTAAGGCACACAGTAACGCTATGCGCCACGTAGTGGCGAATCGATAGTCAAAAGGTAATAAATCTTGTTTGACTTGTTTTGCTATCAGCGAAGATTTAACAGTCATCATCGTTAGGTACAATATTTACAGTAGCAGTGGCACCGATGCGCATGAGTGCTTCTGGTGGTTCAGTAATAATGACTTTGACAGGAAAACGCTGCTCAACCCGAACCCAATTTAATGATTTAGGTACATAAGGTAAGTCTCTTGGAATATTAATCAGATCGGTCGACATGACTCCCCGACTAATTCCTTCAACTTTACCTTTAATGGGGTGTTGATTATCAATCATGGAGTAAATCACCACACAGCTACCAATTTTTATATTATTTAAATCTGTCTCTTTAAAATAGGCCGAAGCAAACCAAGTATCAGAGTCAATTAAGGTAAAAACAGATTGCCCTGACAAAATAAATTCACCGGGAGATAAAACGACCCCTGCGATATATCCATTACTTGGCGCCCTTACCTCAGTATTACTTAACTCCCACTCTGCCATGGCAAGCGATGTTTTTAATGACTTGACTAATGCTTCTTCTGAATCGGTATTATTAATAAGTGCTTCAGATGCCACATTCTGTTTCTGTGCTTGTTTTAATGTCACTTCAGCATCATGTTTTAACGTCCGAGCATCATCGACTTGTTGTGCTGTGACAAAGCCTTTTGCTAATAAAGGTTCTAATCGATTTAATGATTGTGTGGCTAATGATAAATTGACCTGCGCACGTTTTATTTGCTCTTGTGCCACTTCTGAATTGGATGTTTCCGCAATAATAATACGTTGCTTATTGCTTAATGTCGCTTGTGCAATCTGTAGTTGCTCTTTTGCTTGCTCTACCCTGAGTGCGTACATTGTGGGATCAAGTGTAAACAGTAAATCGCCTTTTTTGACTTTACTATTTTCTTTGACATAAACAGCAGCAATGCGTCCAGGCACCGAGGCTGAGATATTAATTTTATTTGCATCAATGATGGCATCTTCACTAAGAGGATTTAATGCCGATATATGAATACTTTGCCATAATAAAATGAGCGTTATCAAAAAAACAATAATGGTGATCACGCGTGCTAGGCTTTTTTTAATTTTTTTATCCATAGTTTAATAAGTAAAATAAAGTAAGGAGATAGTTAAAGAAATTGATAACATAATCGCAAAATAAAATAACAAAGGTACTGGCAATTTATCATCAATTCCCCAGTAGATAAGTAAAACCCGTAGACAAAAAGCACCTAATAGGCCAATAAATGTACATAACATCCAATAGGGAAAATAAGCACCTAGCATAGGAATAAAAGGAGAATGCCCTTGTGAACAGCCCGTCAACAATACAGTCATCACAGTTAAGCTGATAATTCGATGATGTTTTTTTATTAAGTTCAAGGTAATACACCTATCATTTTATGATTAAATCCATTCATAGCTATCAATACTATAATATTTTTAGTTGTAATAAAGTGACTTATATTATTTTGCTAAAAATAGCATAAGGTTATTGTAGTTGAATTATTTATGATCAATTCAATTTTCTTTATTTTAAATACGCTTTTCAAAATAATGCCGCAGTGCTGGTTAAATAGAGTTTGATTTTATTACTCACAAAAACATGCTCTGTGTGTGCTATTAGGTAATTTTAAGAGTATAGTAGACAATCTTTCTGCCTGTTTAGATATTATAGTTTTTATTATGGAATCAACGCTTTCTGCTCAAAATATACGCCAACTCCTTGCCAATGAAACACCAATTATTGATGTTCGTGCGCCAATTGAATTCAATCAAGGAGCGATGCCCAACGCAATAAATCTACCTTTAATGAATAATGAAGAGCGTGCGGCTGTAGGGACTTGCTACAAACAACATGGCTCTCAAAAAGCGGTAGAGTTGGGGCATCAATTAGTTAAAGGCGAGATAA
The DNA here is from genome assembly GCF_963894685.1 of Proteus sp. G3927. Lineage (NCBI taxonomy): Bacteria > Pseudomonadati > Pseudomonadota > Gammaproteobacteria > Enterobacterales > Morganellaceae > Proteus > Proteus sp. G3927. The sequence continues at coordinate 46,586 of NZ_CAWQGX010000011.1, forward strand.
AAGCACATCGTGTTGCTGCTTGGCGTGAGGCTTGCGAGCGTTTTCCTTCTGGATTTATTTGCTGTGCTCGTGGCGGTATGCGTTCACACATTGTTCAAAAATGGTTAGCTGAAATAGGCATCGATTATCCTTTAATTGAAGGTGGATATAAAGCGTTAAGACAAGCGACAATCGAAATGACCAATGAGCTAGTACAACGCCCTATTATCTTAATTGGTGGTTGTACAGGTAATGGTAAAACAACCTTAGTACGCTCTTTACCAGAGGGAATTGATTTAGAAGGATTCGCTCATCATCGAGGCTCCTCATTTGGTCGCACTGTTGAGGCTCAGTTTGCTCAAGCGACTTTCGAAAACTACCTTGCTGTCGATATGTTAAAAAAATCCCCCTATCATTCGCGCTGGGTACTCGAAGACGAAGGCCGTGCTATTGGTGCTAATGGTTTACCGGAAAGCTTGCGTATACAAATGGCAACAGCCCATTTGGTTGTGGTGGATGATCCATTTGAGCGGCGTATGGCAAGACTCAAAGAAGAATATTTTGATCGTATGACTCATGACTTTATTGAAGCGTATGGTGAAGAAAAAGGTTGGCAAGAATACAGTGATTATTTGCATCATGGATTGTATGCTATTCGACGTCGATTAGGTGCTCAAAGAGCCGCGGAGTTAACCCAATTACTTGATAATGCTTTAGCCGCACAAAAAATAAGTGCGAATACAGAAGTGCATTTTTCATGGTTATCGCCTTTACTAAAAGAATATTACGATCCTATGTATCGTTACCAGTTAAGTAAAAAACAAGATAAAATTATCTATACGGGTAGCTATGAAGAAGTTGAACAATGGTTTGCTAACCATTAACTCCTTAGATTTTCTGTACTAAAATAAAGCCCCCAATAGATATTGGGGGTTAATTATTTTTGTTAAAAAAGCACTATTTTCTCTAAATCAAAAGAGTTAACTGACAATTAATATTCTTAGTTCTACGACTATTCACTTCTTTTACACAAACAGTAAAATAACCAAATAGTTCTGTTAAAACGTATAACAAGATGACTAACTTTATAACGTATTCTTATGGTTTGTTATTTTTTTCAAGAAAAAAGCCGCACATATAGCCATTATAAAATTAAACAACATACTAAAACTAAACGCTATCTTATAATGTTCAATTATATTCGTTGATATAACCTGTGTGAGGCTAAATTGCAAAATGATGGAAACAGATGTTACCCCTATAGCAGCCCCAATTTGTTGTAATGTTGCCGTTAATCCGGAAGCAATCCCTACAAGTTCAGGCTTCACTTTTTCTAACACTAAATTCAGCATAGGAGTCATAATCATGCCTTGTGTAAAGCCAACTAACAATAAGAAAGGAATAATTAATGTAGTGTTCTTAGGGGTAATCAAATAATAGACGCCTAAAATAAGCAAAATATAGCTGAAGGCATAACAGACTGCGCCCCAATAGATAACATGTTCGCCAATACTTTTGATCCACTTCGGTGTGAATAAAGAGGAAAGTATAAAACCGATACTTGCAGGAACAAACATTAAGCCAGAATCAAAAACCGTACGATTAAACCCACTTTGTAATAATATCGACATTATCATAGGAAAAGCAGATGATGTTGAATAAACAAAAACAACAATAATGAGCCCAATAACATATTGATGATTAGTAAAGAGTATCAGATCAAATAGAGGTTGCTTCCCTTGGTATTTTAATTTTTTTTCATAACAAAAAAATAGTATTAATAGACTTATTCCAACAAGAAAAAATAATGAACTAAACCATTGCCAGTGCCAGATAGGAAGCATCAACAATGGTAATAACGTAAATGATATACTAAGTGTAGATAAAATGACTCCTCCTATATCCAATTTGATATGATCGGATAATTCATTTTGGGTAAGATAGCGCGAAAAAAATAATGCGATCACACCAATAAAAAGATTTATCAAAAAAATAGTACGCCACGCTAACCCAAATATATTTAATGATATTAATAATCCACCTAAGGCTTGCCCTGCTATAGCGGCAGCACCTAACGTCATACCAAGTAAGCCGAATACTTTTTTGGCTTGTGAACTATCAAAATTAAGGCGAATACTTGAATATACTTGAGGGAATAACAAGGCTGCAGTTAGTCCTTGAAAACAACGGGCAATAACAAGTAAAACAGCACTTGGAGAAATTGCACATAATACAGATGATAACGTAAAGCCAAACATTCCAAAGCGATAGAGTGTTCGACGTCCATAAATATCACCTAATCGTCCACCTGTGATTAATAGCAAGCCAAATGCTAATTCGTATCCGACAATAATCAATGTGAGTTCGGTGAGTGTGGCGTTAAGTGTTTGTTCAATATTAACTATAGCGACATTAACGACAAATAGATCAAAGATAGTAACGAATCCAGCTAATAATAAAACAAATAAAGCGATACGTTGTTGTTTGCTCATTTCTTATCTCAATGATGAAAAAATAAGACTATAATAAGTTGTTTATCCTGATACAATTTAACCATTTATACTATTACTAAAAGCAATAGCCTATGACAGAAAGAAAAAGAACACGCCCCGAGCTTGCTGATTTTTTACGTACTAAAAGACAAAGTATTTCACCTGAGTCAGTTGGTTTACCTGGTACAGGGCGTCGACGCACTCCTGGTTTGCGCCGAGAGGAAGTGGCTGCACTCTCTGGTGTCGGATTAACTTGGTATACATGGCTTGAACAAGGGCGGGATATTGGAGTATCAAGTCAATTTCTAGATAATTTAGCGACAGCTTTACACTTAAATAGCGCGGAAAGGCAGCATCTTTACTTATTATCACATATGAGAGAGCCGACAGAAACCGGCATAGTGGAATACCAAGTTCCTGATACGATTTTAAAAATTTTAGCTGACTTTCCACCAGAATATATTTGCTATGTTTTAAATCTACACTGGGATGTTTTAGCTTATAATCAAAAAGCAGATCTATACTTCCATTTTTCGGACTACTGTACTGAAAATCGTAATTATCTCTATTTGTTATTTATGGATCCTAGATACAAAACACGCATCAATGATTGGGAGCATACAGCGGATAGATTACTTGCTAGTTTCCGGCGTGACCATGCAAGAGCTAAAAATGATCCAAATATTCGTAAGCTAATTGCTAAATTAAACTGTTCATCACCAGAATTTAAGCATATGTGGGAAAAACATGAGATCTACCCTCCCTGTGATGGAGTAAGAACATTAAATTTTGCTGGTAAAAACGAGCGTTATGAATACACCTCATTAGCATTTGATTTAGAAAAATATAATCGAATTTTAGTGTATATCCCTAAAGATAAGTAGAAAATAAAGGATATAAAAACTAAAAGCATGCTTATTTCCATTATGGAAATAAGCGATTGCTCTTTTATCATTAGGTTTTATTTTTTTTAGTTACTAGAATGCCACTTTCTAAAACGAGGTGGTTTATGACTAAATATGTTATTTTTAGTTTTTTTTTAGTATTGATTTATCCTCTTGGTGTTGATCTATACTTAACTGGATTAACAGCAATTGCTAGCGATTTAAATGCTTCTGAAGTGACATTACACCATGCATTTTCAATTTATTTGATGGGAATGGTGTCATCCATGTTAATTGCTGGATGGTGCAGTGACAATTTAGGTCGTAAGCCTGTTATTTTATTTGGTACTCTGATTTTTTTCTTCGCGTCATTAAGTGCTGGGCTTTCGATAACGGAAAAACAGTTCTTGATTTCACGATTTTTTCAAGGTAGTGGCTCAGGTTTTTGTTACGTTGTTACTTTTGCGATATTAAGAGACACATTAACAGAACAACAACGTGCTAAAGTACTTTCTATGATAAATGGTATTACTTGCATTATTCCGGTATTAGCTCCTGTTCTAGGCTTTATTATTTTATTATATTGCGAATGGTCAATGATGTTCTATCTTATGGGGGCTTATTCCCTATTGGTTTTTATCTTTTGTTTTTTGGGGATAAAAGAGACCTACCATAAAAAAGAAATTAAAAATAAAAAAGTAAATCTATCTGTAATAAAACCAACAACAGACTCTTTTTTCACTCGCTATTTTTTAAGTCGTTTACTTATTTCCTGCTTAGGAATGGCCGTTATTCTTACTTATGTCAATATTTCCCCTATTGTAGTGATGCAACAAATGAATTATTCAACAGGAGAGTATTCAATATTAATGACATCATTAGCAATGATAAGTATGACCATTTCTTTTTTAATGCCAAAAATATTAATGAAATACCGCTATAAGCATATTTTATCAGTAGGGTTTATATGTTTTGGAATAGGTATTATTTTCCTTTTTATAGGGAAAAAGAGTGACATGCGTTGGTTTTTTATTACCTTTGCATTATGCGGCTCAGGATTTGCGTTATTATTTGGGATTATTATGAGCCAAGCACTTTCTCCCTTTAGCCAACGAGCCGGCGTTGCGAGCTCTGTGCTGGGTATTTCACAATTAAGTTTTTCTTCACTTTATATTTGGGTAATGGGGTGGATTGAAGTATCCTCAATAAATATGTTGGTGGTTATTTTATTTATCAGTTGTATTGTAGGTACTCTTTTTCTATGCTTTCCTCGGTTCACAGAACAAAAAAAGGTTAAATATAATGTCTAACAAACCATTACATAGAATTGATTTGAATTTGTTAGTCATATTTCAAATTCTTTTACAGGAGCGCAGTGTCACCTTGGCCGCTAAGTGGTTATCCATTTCTCCTTCTGCTGTGAGTAAAGCATTAGCCAAATTAAGGATATGGTTTGATGATCCTCTTTTTATCCGTAGTCCACAAGGGTTGATCCCAACACCATTATCGTTAAGTATTGAAGATTCTTTATCTGATTTTATTAATATTAGCCACCATATAGCCAATAAACGTAATACAGAAGTTCCTGTTGGACTTAAATTTAATTTAGTTTTAGAAACACCGTTACATCAGGTCATGTTACCTTCTTTACCACAACAAATATTATCTCATTACCCAAAATCCACACTTCAGATAAAAAATTGGGAATATAATTCCCTTTCTAATATTATTGATGGAGAAGTTGATATTGGGCTTGTTGGACGTGAATACTATTCACGCTCAAAAGAGTTATTAGAGCTACTTCCTGATGTGATTGATTATGAAATATTATTTGATGATATCCCACTCGTTTATCTACACAAAAATCATCCGTTAATGAAAATGAAGTGGGATCTTAATAATTTTTTATCGTTTTCTCAGGTGAGTACAGAATATGACAAACAAAGTCATTGGGCTTTGGATAATATCTTAAAAGAAATGAACAAAAGTCGTCAGATAGCAATTACTTATACTTCTTTTGAGCAATCTCTTTTTATGATATCTCAACCTGACCATCAATTAATTACTTGTGCACCAGGATATTGTCGTTATTATGTAAAAACACATTTTCCCGATATTGTAACATTACCTATCCCTCTCCCCCCTGTGTTTTTAGAACAGCTTCATCTACCTTTTGTTTTGTTATGGCATAAGCGTAATAGCCATAATACAAAAATTATATGGCTAAGAAATACAATAAGAAAAAGTATTAACCAACAAATCTCCGATATCTGATAGTTTAAAATAAAAAAGGTGATTTGATATCAAATCACCTTTTATAAACTTATTAACGCTATATTAGTATAATCTATTTAACGACTTCACCACTATCAACAACGGTTTGACGTACTTTATTCGCGAAATTTTGAGCTTCACTGATAATCGCTTGTTCATCTACGGTTAACAGCTGACGATCTTCCATCAAAATTTTACCATCTACAATGGTATGACGAACATTACTTCCATTCGCACCATAAACTAATGCTGCATATGGGCTATACATAGGCACCATATTAGGTGCTTTAGTATCAACAACAATAATATCAGCAAGTTTTCCCGATTCTAAAGAGCCTAATTTATCTTCCATATGTAATGCCTTGGCTGAGCCTATTGTTGCCATTTCAACGACGGTTAATGGTGGCATTGCGGCGCGATCTTTATTCTCTAATTTATGAATTTTGCCTACTAAATTTAACTCATTCATCGTTGTGAGTGTATTGCTCGACATTGGACCGTCAGTCCCTAAACCAACACGAACACCTTTTTCTAGCATGGCAACAACGGGCGAAACACCTTTGGCTGATTTGGTATTAGCACTAATATTATGAGCAACACCTACATCATATTTCTTTAATAAATCAATATCTTGCTCATCAACCATAATCGCATGAGCGGCAATGACTTTATTATTTAAAGCGCCAATATCTGCCATATATTGAACTGGGCTTTTACCATCGGTTCGTTTTGCAATTTCTTCTTTCTCTCTATCGGTTTCTGCTAAATGGATCATCACAGGAGCATCAAGCTCTACCGATAGTTTAGCAATTTTTTGCAGGTTCTCTGTGGTATTGGTATAAGGTGCATGAGGTGCAAAGGCAGGAGTAATACGCGGGTGATCTTTATATTCATTAATAAAATTGACAGCATATTGAATGCCTTCTTCAGGGGTTTGTGCATCAGCCACCGGAAAATTAATCACTGATTCACCTAAGATGGCTCTATTTCCCATCTTATCAACCGTTTTAGCAACTTCATCTTCAAAATAATACATATCAACATAGGTAGTTACTCCCCCTTTTACCATTTCAACATTGGCGAGGTTTGCTCCCACGCGAACCATATCGCGAGACACCATTTTATTTTCTAAAGGGAAAATATAACGATGTAATCGGTCTGGCACGTCATCGGCTAAAGAGCGAAAAACCGTCATTGATGCATGTGTGTGGGTATTAATTAATCCTGGTATCACGATATCACCATCCACATCTAACACTTTGTTGGCTTGGTATTCTTGTGTTAACTCAGGCCCCCCAACGGCGATAATTTTATTTTCTTTTACAACAACCGTTCCTTGTTCGATAACCTGATTTTGTGCGTCCATTGTTAACACTGTGCCATCGACAATCATTAAATCAGCCTGTTTGGCTGCGTGACTAGTAAAAGAAACCGCCATAACAGCGAGTGCAAGCATTGATTTAGTAAATGACATAACTACCTCTCGGATGGTAAGAATATTCAAAAGTTTATTATTTTATTGATAATTTATTATTTTTTACGTTTTTGCTGTAGTAACCATTTATCCAACTCATTAGCAAAAAGTTGCCGGTCGCGCTGTGATAAACTTGCCGGTCCTCCTGTTTGAATGCCACTTGCTCTCATCGTATCCATAAAATCACGAATATTTAATCGTTCGCGGATTGTTGACTCTGTATAACGTTCACCTCGAGGATTGAGTGCAATAGCCCCTTTTTCGATCACTTCAGCCGCTAAAGGAATATCGGCAGTGATCACCAAATCATCTTGGTTTGCACGTTGTACAATTTCATTATCAGCCACATCAAAACCTGCAGAAACCTGCAATGTGCGCAAATAAGGCGATGCGGGTATACTTAATCGCTGATTTGCCACAAAAGTGATCACCACTTTTTCTCTATCTGCTGCCCGATAAAGTATCTCTTTAATAACTTTAGGACAGGCATCAGCATCAACCCATATCGGCATAGTAACTCTCTTTGATTGTTTCTTTTTGAAAATTAATCCTATTAAAATAACACATTCCCACTCATATCGTTATTTAAAGCAGATAAATCACATAGTCTTTTTGAGTTAAGTGTTAAGTGATTAACGCGTAAAAGTGCATGATATCGTAAAATAAGTCATCGACTAACCTTACTCTACTGTCTTAATGGGGTAAGTTTATGGCATAATGCCGCCCCATTATCTTTATCATTCACTAATCATGAGTATTCGTCTTGTTAATAAGTAATAATATCACTATGCAGTTTGGTTCGAAGCCACTGTTTGAAAACATTTCTGTTAAGTTTGGTGGCGGTAATCGCTATGGTTTAATCGGTGCTAACGGCAGCGGTAAATCCACCTTTATGAAAATTCTCGGTGGTGATCTCACGCCTACTAGCGGTAACGTATTCCTTGATCCTAATGAGCGCTTGGGTAAGCTAAAACAAGATCAGTTTGCTTATGAAGAGTTTACCGTGCTTGATACGGTAATTATGGGGCACGCTGAGTTATGGGAAATTAAACAAGAGCGTGAACGTATTTATAGCTTACCGGAAATGAGTGAAGAAGAGGGTTTACGTGTTGCCGATCTTGAAGTGAAATTCGGTGAAATGGACGGTTACACCGTTGAATCACGTGCCGGTGAATTATTATTAAACGTTGGTATTCCACTTGAGCAACATAATGGCCCAATGAGTGAAGTGGCGCCAGGATGGAAACTACGTGTGCTCCTTGCACAAGCCCTATTCGCTGATCCTGACATCTTATTACTTGATGAACCGACGAATAACTTAGATATTGATACGATCCGCTGGCTAGAACAAACATTAAATGAACGTAATAGCACTATGATCATCATTTCCCATGACCGCCATTTTTTAAATATGGTGTGTACTCATATGGCCGATCTTGACTATGGTGGATTAACAGTTCACCCAGGTAATTATGATGAGTATATGTTAGCGGCAACACAAGCGCGTGAACGTTTACTCGCTGATAATGCAAAGAAAAAAGCACAAATTAGTGAATTACAATCCTTTGTTAGCCGCTTTAGTGCTAATGCATCAAAGTCTCGTCAAGCCACTTCGCGTGCAAAACAAATTGAAAAAATTCAATTAACCGAAGTTAAAGCTTCCAGCCGACAAAATCCCTTTATTCGTTTTGAGCAAGAGAAGAAATTATTTCGTAATGCGTTAGAAGTAGAGAATATTGCTAAAGGTTATGAAGCAAATACGCCTTTATTTAAAGACGTAAATATGATGCTGGAAGTGGGCGAAAAAGTGGCGATTTTAGGCACCAATGGTGTGGGTAAATCAACCATGATCAAAACATTAGTGGGTGAATTAACGCCTGATAATGGACGCGTTAAATGGTCTGAAAATGCCACTATAGGTTATTATGCACAAGATCATGCCACTGATTTTGAAGTTGATATGACCGTTTTCGATTGGATGAGTTTATGGATGAAGCCAGAAGATGATGAACAGTCGGTGCGTAGTGTATTGGGTCGCCTTCTTTTCTCACAAGATGATATTAAAAAATCAGTCAAAGTATTATCTGGTGGTGAAAAAGGCAGAATGCTGTTTGGTAAATTAATGATGCAAAAACCAAACGTTCTGATTATGGATGAACCTACCAACCACTTAGATATGGAATCTATTGAGTCACTGAATATGGCGTTAGAACTCTATCAAGGGACGTTAATTTTTGTTTCTCACGATCGTGAGTTTGTCAGCTCATTGGCTAACCGCATTATTGAAATTACGCCTGAAAAAGTGACTAATTTCCAAGGCACTTATGATGAGTTCTTGGCTAAGAAAGGGATTGATGGTTAGTACCCCCCCTTATTTATTAATATAAAAAATAAAAGGCTTGGTGTTATTTTACGTTCCAAGCCTTTATTTTATTTAAAGATAGAGTTATAGCTGTAGCTATTGTCACTTAATTCATTGTAATTATGGGCGTTTGTTATTGGCGGAAGGAGATATACTCACTTGGTACTATATTATTTATATAAATATTATTTATAGTCTCATCAGTAATATTGAATTCAAGTGTTCTAATAAATGGATAGTTATAATCAATAATAGCTTTCCTTAATGATCCACAGGCTTTTTCTTTTTTGTTTTCATCTTTAAATAAAGTTTCCATTCCATGTTCTATAAATCCTTCTACTATATCTACATGAGGATTGCAGAATGACAATAATTTGATTTTAATTAAATTCAAAAACTCTTTTGAATTTTTATCTTTTATATTTAAAGAAACAGTATTCATCAAAAGTTTTATTTGAATATTTTTTCTATATTCTATATCGATATGCTGTATTATATTCATAAGTTTTTGTAATTTACAACGATCTTCAATTTTATCGTCTACACTAATTCTATAATTATTTATATTATATAAACGAACAAAATCTGTTACACCATCCAAATAACGCTCTACGTTAAAATAATTATTTGGTAGTAAGTCATTTTTTATTTGGGATAAATAGAAATTGTATTGATTAATATCATAATTAACATAATTAGGAATTTCATGTAGTCTTCTTCTTATATAACTTCTTATATTTCCTATGTCTTTTTCTATGCTTGGGTTTTTATTATGTATCCGATCCATCATGTCTTTAATTAAATTATCTAATAATACCTCACCATTATAAACGTTTTTTATAACAAATTTCATTTTTAAATCATAACCATCTTTTAAATATAAATGAAAATTATCTTTATATTGCGCCCCTGTCATAGAATATAATTCTGCAAAGCAATCAACCTTATCAAATATTGAATTTTTAGGATTGAAATAGGTATGATAAAGTAATTTAAGCACATGTTCTTTTTGACCATGATTAAACCAATCTTTTATTTTTTTCCAAATAGACATTGCATCTCTAGCTTTAGATGCGTGTGATAATTTGTTTATTTGCGAAGTTGATATATTTACTCCACCAATTGTTAATTTACTCATATAACACCTTAATGATAATTACATATTAATTGAAATGCTTCTCTTTATTTATATTGGGAAAATATTTTATTTTATCTTTTAATTACATCATTATATTAAAAATATAGGTAATATTAATTTCATGTGGTATTTAAATATATAAAGATTAATACATGTTTTTTTGTTTGAAATTTAACATTCTGTTGTTGTATGTTACCAACCACGAGTCAATCATAATCCCCTTTCATTTTTGATGAAATTATCATGTTGCTCTTTTGAAGTCCTACCTTATGGTTATGTTGCTAAGAAACAGACAACCGTATAAAAGTGATGCAACAATATTAGAAACACCACAAATGATTTCGGTTGTTAATCGCGCCCAATTTTCTTTTTTGTGACAGTGTCACGCTTATTTTATATCAACAACCCGAATATTCATTATTTAATAGTCTGGTTAACTTAATAATTGTGTAAATTGTCGATATAATAGCGCACCTAATGTTTGTGATGTGTATTCCGTACTGTGTTCTAAATTATCAACGGCAGCATGCATACCATGATAAATAAGCGTGCAGGTTAATTCAGGCTGTAGGACTTGCCACGTTTTATTCTCTGTCCCCCCCATTAATATCTTTTGTAACTGCTGTAGCGCTCTATTTTCATGAATATTACCGCTTTGATGAAAGACTTGATGAAAAAGCATATCGTGTAATTCTTGTTTTTCAACATAAGCAATAACGCTAGTTTCACACCACTGTTTTAATTTAGCGCGAAAATCTTGAATTTGGCAGCTTGCCATTGCTTGCTCAACTTTATCAATATACCAATCCATATATCGAGTTCGCAGTGCGTCGAGAATATCTGTTTTTGCCGTAAAATAGTGATAATACGTTCCTTTAGCGACCCCCGCTTGTTTTACAATATCGCTGACGGTTGTGGCATCAAATCCTTTTTCAAGAAATAGTGTTTCTGCGGCGTTCATTAACTCTTCTAAACGAACTTCGGCTGGCTTTGTTCTTGGTTTATCGATATTTTTTTCTTCTAATGACATTGCTCATCTCCCTCTAAGTGGCTGTTAAAGGGTACTCCATATTGAGAATAGCCACAATAACCGTAAATGAAACTTATTATCATCAATTGATTGACCGACGGTCAGTCGGATATTATGATACTACTATTATTTCACCATAAAGGTAATAAAACTTATGAGTTATACAAAACGGTTGTCACTTATTTGTGCTATCTGTTTAGGCACATTTATGGCCACTCTTGATATTAGTATCGTCAATGTTGCTCTACCTACTATTCAGAATGATATTAATGCCAATATGGCTACATTACAGTGGATTGTGGATGCTTATGCACTATGTCTATCAGCTTGTATTTTGTCTTCAGGGCCATTAAGTGATCGTTTCGGACGAAAAAAAGTGTGGCTCTGGGGGGTGATTATTTTCACTCTAGGCTCCCTTATCTGTGCTATTGCACAACAACATGAAATATTAATCCTTGGGCGTATTATCCAAGGTATTGCAGCTGCAGCCCTTATTCCTGGCGCATTATCACTTATTACACATGCCTTTCCTGTTGATATTGAACGTATCCGTATTATTGGTATTTGGTCTTCGGTTAGTGCATTATCGCTGATTATTGGCCCTATCCTTGGTGGTGCATTAGTTCATGCCAGTGGTTGGGCAAGTATATTTCTTATTAATATTCCTATTGGTGCTATTACAGTATTACTAGGCTGGTATGGATTAAGTGAAAGTGCCGATCCTGAGGATGTTGCGTTAGATCCCCTAGGACAATTAACCAGTATCTTGGGATTAGGTTTACTAACCTATGGTTTTATTGAAGCTGGCTCTGTAGGTTGGTCTGATTATCGTACTGTATTCGCATTAATTGTCGGTCTGATTTTTATTACCCTGTTTGTTATAGTCGAAAAACGTATTGAACGCCCGTTATTACCGCTATCGTTATTTAAAGATCGCTCGTTTTTCCAATATAACCTTTCCTCTTTTACTTTGGGATTTGCCACTTATAGTAATGTCTTTTTTATCGCTTTTTTCCTACAAAAAGCACAAGGCTGGAGTGCATTAGAAACAGGTTTAAGAATGGCTCCTGAGTTTATCGCCATGGCTCTTTTTTCTATGTTATTTGGACGGTTCTCTCGTTATATATCTGTCAGAAAATTAATGATCTTTGGCTTTTTGTTGATTGCAATATCTTCTTGTTTATTGGCAACATTAGCAACAAATAGCCCTTACGCAATAACAGGAAGCTATTTATTTATCTTAGGTGCAGGAATGGGATTAGCGACACCCGCAATCGGAGTTTTAGTGATGAAAAGTGTAGCACCGTCTCGCTCGGGCATGGCGTCTGCAACCATGAATGCATTAAGACAAACCGGTATGACAATGGGAATTGCGTTATTAGGTACATTAATGATACAGCAAGCAATTAATTATATGATGATACAAAGTCAAGCATTAGGAATAGTGGCAGAACCGATTAATATTATTACGTTAGTAACAGAAAATAAAACCGCTTCCCTAGATAATCAGTTGGTTGCCCTATTACCTGAAGCATTTAATTCAGGATTTGCCTATGCCATGCTAACCGCAGGACTTTCCTGTTTTATTACTCTGTTTATTATGCTTTTTCCTTGCAAAGAGAAACAAGGTGCACTTTCTCAGCAGATAGCGGATTAATTATTATAAACGCTGAGTTAAAAATGCAAGAAAATGTTCAATATTACGTGAAAGCGAACGACGACTTGCATATATCGCGACTAAACTAATTGATGCGGGCTGTTGAGGAAAAGAAATAGCTCGCAATTTGCCTGCCTTTATCGCATCAAGGCAACAATGTTCAGCTAAAATAGCAAAACCTAAACCTTTTAATACGGCAGCTTTGGCTAAGATAGCACTATTTACACGATAACAGCTATTAATTGTCACTTTTACAGGGTTCTGCTCTTTATCAATAAAGATCCACGGCTGCCCTTCTAATGCACTTAAACTGGAAATACAAGGTAATTGGCTTAGTTGTTCAATATCTGTAGGGATACCCGTTTTTGCTAATAAGCTCTCTGAGGCAACAACAATACTACGCCACGACTTTATGAGACGTGAATGGTAGCTACTATCGGCTAATTGGCCACGATGAAATGTTAGAAGTAAATCAATATCATCTTCTATAACATTTCTTGGCATTAGCTGCGTATCACATTGAATGGTTAAGTTAGGATGAAGTGCAGCAAAATCCGCTAAAATATCGGCAAGTAACTCACTACCATATTCACTGGGTATCGTGAGTCTAAAGGTTCCTGTTAATGGGCCATCACTCGTTATATGTTCTACAACATTATCTAATTCATATAAGGTCTTTTTGGCTTGCTGATACAAGATTTTCCCTTGCTCAGTTAAACGCATTTTTCGCGTGGTTCTATCAATTAATCGGCAGTTAAGCTGTTGTTCTAGCTGTTTTATTGCCCTACTGACATTAGATGTTGGCATAGAAAGTGATCGTGCAGCACTGGCAAACTGTGCTTGCTCTGCAACCGCAGAAAAAATACGTAATAAATTAAGGTCAATTGACATAAAAATACTGCCTATATGGGGAGTATTGAATATAGGCAGTGTAACATTGATTGTTCTCTCACTTGAAAAGAATTAACAATAACCATAGGACATTAATTTTTGATAACGTTTCTCAAGCAGTTCTTCTTTAGAATAACGATTCAATTCTGTTAAATCTGCGAGGAGCTGTTTTTTTACGAATTCAGCCGCTTGCTGGTAGTGGCGATGTGCGCCTCCCAATGGTTCAGGAATAATCGAGTCTATAATACCCAATGCCTGTAATTTAGGTGCCGTCATTCCCATGGTTTGGGCGGCAATAGGCGCTTTATCAGCATTTTTCCATAAGATAGAGGCACAGCCTTCGGGCGATATGGCAGCATAAGTACTATATTGCAACATATTTACTCGATCCCCCACACCTATTGCTAATGCACCACCAGAAAAACCTTCCCCTGTTATTGTACAAATTATCGGTGTTTTTAATCGGGACATTTCAAGAATATTTCGTGCTATGGCTTCTGATTGCCCCCGCTCTTCAGCGCCAACCCCCGGATAAGCACCCGCGGAGTCAATAAAAATAATCACTGGTAAATGGAAGCGTTCAGCCATTTTCATCAGGCGTAATGCTTTCCGATAACCTTCTGGTGATGGCATACCAAAGTTTCTTTTTACTTTCTCTTTAGTATCTCGCCCTTTTTGTTGACCGATAATCATCACTGGTTTTCTATCTAAACGCGCTAACCCTGCAACAATCGCTTTATCATCAGCATAAGCACGATCGCCGGCCAACTCTTGGAAATCAGTAAAAATAGCTTTGATATAATCTAATGTATAAGGGCGCATAGGATGACGTGCTAACTGTACGATCTCCCAATCCCCTAAATCAGAAAATATAGAGCGTGTTAATGAAAGGCTTTTTTGGCGAAGTTTGGCGATTTCTTCGTCTATATCAACTGCCGTTGTTTCATCTTGAGACTGTTTAAATGCAAGTAATGCATCTATTTTCTCGTCTAATTCAACAATAGGCTTTTCAAATTCAAGATGAATAATAGACATAATTTGCCTCTTAGCTAAATCGGGTTATATCAAACTATTTAGTCTAGAGAAAACTAACTTATTGTTATAGAGATATTTTTGATAAACAGTGTTATCAAAAATGGGATAATAAAATAGGTAGTGGTTAAAAAAATTTATTTTCTAGCTTTTATCTCTATACAGTTATTTATAAGTTATGTATAAATATACAGCTGGACAGTTTTCACCAGAAAATTACCAAACACAACAATAATCCATTAATACAAATAATTAAAATGATAATATGTTCTCAAAAAAATCTCGTTCTACAACTGCACTACTCTTTTCATCACTTATTCTGACTATAGGAAGAGGTGCAACACTGCCTTTTATGGCGATATACTTATCACGACAATATAAATTGCCTGTTGATGATATTGGTATCGCAATGTCTATTTCACTGACTACGGGGATAGTATTCAGCCTTGCCTTTGGTATGCTGGCAGATAAATTTGAAAAAAAACGTTATATGGTTTTTTCTATTATTACCTTTATTATCGCATTTGCTGCTATCCCAATGGTCAATAGTACTATTTTAGTGGTTATCTTTTTCTCAATTATTAACTGTTCCTATTTAGTCTTTTCTACGGTATTGAAAGCTTATTTTTCTGAAACTCTATCAATATCAGCAAAGCCTAAAATATTTTCACTAAACTATACTTTTATTAATATCGGGTGGACGGTTGGCCCACCTATTGGCACATTATTATTAATGTATGGTACTCAATTACCTTTTTGGTTAGCGGCAATATCCGCCAGTATTCCTTTATTTATGATCCAATGTTTTGTGCAACGTTCAGTGGTAGACCATTCCACAGAAGAAAATAGTGTAAAGTGGGAGCCGAAAATAATGCTAAAAGATAAGGCATTAGGCTGGTTTGTGCTTTCAACTTTTTTTGGCACATTAACTTTTGGTACATTTGCTTCGTGTATTTCGCAATACCTTTTAGTTGTTTATGATGCTAAATTGGCTGAATCTGCTATTGCGGTGATCCTCCCCGTCAATGCGGCCATTGTCGTCTCATTACAATATATCGTCGGTAAACAAGTGGTTGCTGAAAGACTACGTAAATTAATGACCTTAGGCACACTCTTTTTTATCTTAGGATTAGCGGGCTTTATGCTGGCGGGTGATAATTTAATTTTCTGGGCAATGGCGATAGCAATATTTACCTTTGGTGAACTGATTTATGCACCTGGTGAGTATATGATGATCGATAATATTGCGCCGTTAGGAATGAAAGCAAGTTATTTCTCTGCACAATCTCTAGGTTGGTTAGGTGCTGCATTAAATCCACTTGCTAGTGGTTATATCCTGACAACCTTGCCCCCTATTTCGTTATTCGCTATTTTAATGGGGATCGCAGTACTAGCTTGGCTTTGTATGCTGCAAGGTATGAACTACAGTGAAAAAAGAATAGCTGCTTAATATATTTTATTGCCGTTGATATTGTTGGCGATATCCAGATAAGGAACAATCAGTCTCGCGCTTAAAATAACGGCATAGATATGAGGGATCGTCAAAATGGAGTTTTATGGCGATCTCATTTACTGATAGCGTAGTGTGCGTCAATAACGCTTTTATTTTAAGAATTACTTGTCTATTAATCAGCGTCTTAGGAACATCATTAAAATATTGTTTAGTGAGCTGTGATAGATAAAACGGTGTGATGCTAAGGCGATTTGCATAATAGGCAACGTCTCTGTGCTGGTGGCTATGTTTTATAACTAATTCCCAAAATTGCCAACATAAGTGCTCTTTACGGCTGAATTCTTTTTTAGATAAGGAATAATGAGATGGTATTAATTCTGTTATCGCAAAAAAAAGATTTTGTAACTGCCCTCTCAACATTAACTTTCTATGATCAGTATAACTTTTATCTATATATTTTAATTGTTCCACCCAATTGTTTATGGCGTTTAAGTGAACCGTTGAAGGGCGACAAATGGGGTTTTCATGCAAAAATGTAAACAAACTATTTGAAAGTGCATAAGCGATCTCAGAGGCAAAAGATTTCTTAAGAAAACAATAAAAAATACGAAAATTAGCTGATTTACGTTGCAATGTGACCATTCTATCATCACCGAGTATCACTATATCATTCGCTTTAATGGTTTTTGTTTGAAAATCTATATTAATAACAGCCCTGCCATCTAAACAAATAATAACCACAACATAAGATAATGCTAATGGATAGCCTAATTCATTATGCATATCGCTTTCACCAATAACGGCATACTCCGAAGGGATATTTAACTTTAATAATGATTGACTAAACATAAATTATTCACTCTATTGCATATTGCTACTGTTTTTATTTTTAATAATCTCAATGTTAATCACAAGAGCATTAATGGATTTAGTTGTCAAAAGTACCGATAACACCTTAATTAATCCATTCAGTTTTATATTGGCTCTCTTTAAAATACGATCATCCTAACATAATGAAACATACGTTATAACAGAGCTAAATTGTATGAAAAAATTACAAACAGAACGATTATTATTACGTCCATGGCGAATATCAGATGCAGAGAGCCTCTATTATTATGCGAGGGATAAGCGAGTAGGCCCTATCGCTGGCTGGCCAGCACATAAAAGTGTTGCTGAAAGTACCGAAATTATCCAGACTATATTTATGCGTGATGAAGTTTATGCTGTCACATTGCTCGATGATGATAAAGCGATTGGTTTAATTGGCTTATCTTTTTGCCATGAGAGCAATTTCCCTATAGGGGATAATGATGCCGAAATTTCTTATTGGATTGGTACTCTTTTTTGGGGGAAAGGACTTATTCCTGAAGCAGTGAAAGCGCTTATTTGTCATAGCTTTGAGACTCTACAATTAGATAATCTATGGTGTGGTTATTTTGCAGACAATGTAAACTCGAAGCGAGTACAAGAAAAGTGTGGATTTAAATATCATCACATAATTAAAGATCAGTATGTGGAGTATTTAGACGAAATAAGAACAGAAGTTATTTGTCGTTTAACCAAAAGTGAATGGCAAAAACAACAATAAAAAACAGCAAAGCAAAAAAACAACGGATTATAAATCTTATAATCCGCTGTTTTGCTATTGTTTATCCATTAAACATGATCTAATGCTTGAGATAAGTCAGCAATAAGATCATAAGGATTTTCAATACCAATAGATAAACGAATGGTTGTTTCTTGAATACCTATATTGTGGCGTAATTCCATAGGAACACCTGAATGTGTGGTAGAGCCAGGATGACATGCCAATGACTCGGTTCCTCCCAAACTCACCGCTAATTTAAATATTTTCATCGCATTGAGAAAACGAAAAGCTTCTGCTTCACCACCAACAATATCAAAGGAGAATGTTGATCCTGCGCCTGTGCATTGTCTAGCAAATACTTGACCTTCAATACTATTTTCATCTACAAAAGGTAAATAGTGGATCACTTTCACTTTTTCATGGTCACGTAGAAATTGTGCAACTAATAGCGCATTTTGATTGGCTTTTTCCATGCGAATTTGCAATGTTTCTAAAGAGCGGCCTAACATCCAGCAAGAATGCGCATCAAGTTGTGTCCCTATTGCACCTCTTAATAGGCGAACTTGATTAATAAGCTCGCGTGATCCCATTGCAGCACCGGCGACTAAATCAGAATGTCCACCCACATATTTTGTTAATGAATAGAGTGAAATATCAGCGCCTTGCTCTATGGGATGTTGATAAACAGGTCCTAATAAGGTGTTATCGCAAATAATAATAGGTCGATAGCCTTGGCTTGTTTCTAATTTATCCGCAACGATTTTTAACGCTTGAATATCAACCAGTGAATTAGTTGGATTGGCGGGAGTTTCGGCAAATATCACCGCAACTCTCCCTTTTTGGCTAGCCATTTCAGCTTGCGATTGGATATGTGCTAAATTTAAACCATCTGTAAATGGTGTTGCTTGAATACCGAACTTAGCGAATGTTTTGGCTATTAATGTTTCTGTTCCACCATAAAGTGGTTGAGAATGTAAAATAACATCGCCAGGTTGTGTAAAAGCCATTAATGTCGTTGTAATAGCTGACATTCCCGATGAAAAGAGGACACATGATGCTGTGTTTTCATAAACTGCTAATCTATCCTCAACGATCTCACTATTAGGTTGGTTAAAACGAGAATAGACTAAACCCGCTTTTTCTCCTTCTGGAAGGGGTTTTCTTCCACTTACCGTATCAAAAAAATTTTTCCCTTCTTCTGCACTTTTAAAAATAAATGTCGATGTTAAAAATACAGGAGGTTTGACAGAGCCTTCCGATAACAATGGATCGTATCCATAGCTCATCATTAACGTTTCTGGAGATAATTGATGTTCGCCAATATATTGTTTTTTCAGTTGAGAACTAGACATTTTTTATTTCTACTATTTATGAATTATAAAGTTTCTATCATCATACTGAAAAAACTTCATATTGTTAGATTGTTTTATTAGGTATAGAAACTCATAGTTATATTGAACTGTTTGTTTTTTAACCTGAAATATGTTCTACCACGCCTTAACCGCGTCCCCTTTATACATTTCTTGCACCTTTAATTCGACTTGTCTTGAATGTAAAACAGTAATTAATTTCTTTATTTTTTCATCATTCATATTATCTATACGAGTAACAACAACATTGGCATAAGGCGAATGTTTATTCTCCATAATTAAACCGTCGCGGGTAGCAAGTAAGCCAATTTGAGAGGAAAAATTATTGTTGATAACCGCCATCGTAACCTCAGGATCATCAAGGGCTTCAACTAACATGGGAGTTTCAACTTCATGAAATATCAAGGCATTAGGATTATCAATAATGTCTTCAACGGAAGGTAAAAAACCAACTCCCTCTTTTAAAGAAATGAGGTGATTTTCTGCAAGTAATAATAAAGCTCGCCCTTTCATACTTGCTTCATTAGGAATGGCAACCACATCACCATATTCGAGTTCGCTAATATCGCTTATTTTCTTTGAATACGCGGCTAACGGGAAAATGTACGTTTTGCTGGCAATATGAAATTTGTAATTGTGGGCTTTTATCTCTGATTGTAAATAAGGAATAGATTGAAATACATTTACGTCTACTTCTCTATTTTCTAGGGCTTTATTAGGACGTTCATAGTCGTTAAATGCAATAACTTCAACATTTAATCCTTCGGTAAGTTTAGCTAAACGGATCACTTCATCCCAAATGACTTGGTCTGGTCCAGTATTGATTGCTACTTTGACGACATCTGTATCTTCTTGCGAACAAGAGACAGAAAATAAGCTTATTGAGGCTAGAAGCAAACCTGTAATAATTTCCTTCATAACTCCCTCTTAAAAACGGAACATGACAAACACAAAATTATCAGCATATTGATGATTAAGAAATATCCTAAGTGTAGATTAATAACAAGGAATGCCAAATGATACAAGTGATCGTACTATATAAAGAGAGGTATATGAGAGGAAATAAGGTAATTGGTTGATATTAAAAAGAAAAATAATTCAATAAAGTCAACGCATTTACAACCTATGCGTGTATCAATCTCGAATTAATTTATTTATGCAGGGATCAACAAAAGCATCATCAACATTAAGATAAGTAGAATTGGTTACGCAATATGCAGAAAATGCCCATTTATATTGTTTATCTTGTTTCGTGATAGTGTAACTTGAAAAACGTATAGGTGTTGATTGTAACATATCATTACCTATTTTCTCACCGCTCACTAAGATAACTTGATTTTTTTTCTCTATAAATTTGAAGTTAGAGATTTTAATATCGCTGTTTTCAGCTTTATTATCAAATAAGCTAAGAGCATTATCATAAATTGAAGGTACAATATAAACTTGTTCATCTGCATCTTTTATATAAACCGTGACCATATTAATTGATGATGCATCATTTAATATACGCTTAGATTTAACGACAATATCTTTTACACCATCACCGTTAAAATCAATCAAATTAATACCGTATGTTAGTTTTATATCTGCAGAAATAGCAATAGTGGATAAGGATGTAAGCAATACTGCTGCGCCTAATTTCGTCATTATATTCATATCATATCTTCTATTTTTAATTGCTACTTTATAATTTAGAGTACTTTACAGGTGGAATTAGTCAAGTTATTTAATGTTTCAAAATAATACAAAAATAATAATTTTATATAAATAAAAACGATAGATTTTGATAAAAAACAATACTTTTAAAATGAGTAGCCTATTTTCAAGATAAGAAGTTCTTTAGTCTTAATATAAGGCAATATAGTTTTTCAGATCATTAATTCTTTCTATGGTTTTATCTTTTAAGCAGCTACTGTAAACCATCGGAGCCAAACTGCCACCTTGGTAATAGTCCGCCTCATATTGACATGAGAGGTCACGAAATGTCATCCAAACTGACTGTGCATGCTGTAACTGTTGTTGTCGTTTAGTTTCTAATTTCGCATAATATTGTTGATAAATTTGTGACAGCTCTTCATCTTTTTGTTGAAAATCTTGGTATGCACATTGGTTAATTTCTGTTTGTGTTTCCGCATTACGACAATCAAAATTATCCGCTTGTAAATGTATTGACCAAAATAAGATCCCCCCTGATATTGCACTTACAAAAATAACTTTTTTCATCATACCATCCATTGTTACCTGAAAAATAATTGAATAATGCTAACATTATTATAATAAGAAAGGCTATATCATTAAATTATATCTATTATTTTTTATTTTAATCAGGCGAAAATAGCCACAAATAGGTCTATTTATTACTATCATATTTGGAGGGTTCATTTTTTGAATATAAATAATTTAGAATATTTAAGCTAAAAAGAACACTTATAGCTTTTTAGCTAAATATTATTATATTTTATTTAGAATATGTGGTTAATCTATTCAATAATATTAGCAATTTCCAATAAGTTATTATCTGGATCACGTAAGTAAACTGACATAATAGGCCCTGTAGCCCCTGTTCTTGGTACAGGACCCTCTTCTATATTGATACCCTGCTGGTTTATATGCTCTATCACGTCTAACAATGGCGTTTCAGTAATAAAACATAAATCCGCAGAGCCTGCCGTTGGTTTAGCAGCTTTAGGCAAAAACTCTTTTCCTAGCTGATGAAGATTGATTTTTTGATGACCAAAAGCAAGGGCTTTACGCCCTTGTTTAAAGGTAATTATCTCAAAACCCAATACATTATGATAAAAATGACAACTCGCCTCGATATCAGCCACGGTTAATACTAAATGATCAAGGTGTGTAATTTTCATCTGAACCTCACTTCGCTGTTAGAGTATTATTGTGATTAAAGCTCACACTTAGTTTTTAATACGGCTGTTTTTTTATGATGTTCTAGCGCTAATTCAATTAATTTCGTGATGAGTGATTGATAATCTAATCCCGTACTTTGCCACAGTTTAGGATACATACTGATATTAGTAAAACCTGGTAAGGTATTAATTTCGTTGATAATAACTTGATTATCTTCGGTTAAGAATACATCAACGCGCGACATACCTAAACAGTTTAAAACTTGGTAAGCTTTCAATGCCGTTTGGCGAATATGTAAGCTAATCGCATTATCTAAATCAGCAGGTACTACTACTTTTGCACCATCGTCATCAATGTATTTTGTGTTATAAGCATAAAAAGCATCATTTAACACAATTTCACCACAAGGGCTAACTTCAGGCTCTTCATTACCTAAAACGGCACACTCTATTTCACGGCCAACAATAGCACTTTCGATAATTACTTTAAGATCATATTCAAATGCCATGGATAAGGCAGCATTAAACTCGGCTTCATTATTGACTTTGCTGATACCAACAGAAGAACCTAAATTTGCTGGTTTAATAAATAAAGGGAGCCCTAATTGTTCAACAACTTCATTATAGGAAATATCATTTAATTGGTGAGCCATCAGTGTAATAAATGGTGCAACCGCTAATCCTGCATCATCCAGTAAGCGCTTAGTGATATCTTTATCCATACATGCTGCAGAACTCATGATATTAGGGCCTACATATGGCATATCAATCATATGTAATAGTCCTTGTAGGGTGCCATCTTCACCATAAGCACCATGCACAATAGGAAATACAACATCTATTTGTGCAAGAGGTTGCCCATCAGTTAAAGAGATAAATTGCTGACGGGTACTGCCAGGAATAATAGCCACTGGACGCAAAGGTTGGCTTAATGAGATAGTTGAGGGGTTATCGCTATTAATTAAATAATTGTCTTCAGCATATTCATGCCATTGCCCTTGTTCATTAATCCCAATTAAACAAAGGTCGAATTTCGTTCGATCTAATTCATTGATAATATTTTTTGCTGATTGTAATGAAACTTGGTGCTCGGTTGATTTTCCACCAAAAATAATAGCGACTCTTAATTTACTCATTTTCTAACCTTTTATAGGACAGCTATAGCGAATAAATAGCAATATATCATGATAAAAACACGCAATGTAGGGAGATAGTTCTTATCTAGGAAAATTTACGATAAAATGATGAAATTCTATGATTTAGTGTGCAAAAAATAGCTATTTTTGATATTAATTCAGCAACGCCTATTCCCTTCTCTTTCACACAAAAAGACACGGTTTCTCATCATTACATTCTTGCAATCAAGAAACCTGTCTTGCTAAACTCACTTTACCGATTAACTGATAAATTTTAAAAGGAGGCTAATTATGTTGTTGTGTGATCTTGTTGAATACTCACACTTCTTTGGTAATCGCCATAGCTCAGGCTTTCACAGTTCTTTACTGCGTTAACCTGCCTGAGCGACGTTAACTATTACCTCTCCTCAGCTTACTGGGTTATCGCGTGATATTACCCAAAGCATTTTTATGCTTAAAAAATGAGTAAGCTATGAGCACATTATTATCTACACAAAATCTCTCTTTTCATAATAATCACGGTATATTGCTGAGTAATATTTCTTTGGCACTCACTAAAGGTGAGAAAATTGGTTTAATTGGCTACAACGGTTGTGGAAAAAGTACCCTATTAAAACTTTTATCACACCAATTAATACCAACAGATGGTTCTATTACTATCGCCAATCAAGTCATTATGGCTTATGTCGAACAACAGTTACCAAGTGAGCTACAGTCAATGCGTCTCATTGATGCGGTTCTTCATAAATTACCTGAAGAGCTACGCATATCTGAAAGTTGGCGCAGTGAATTATTATTAAGTGAAATGGGATTTAAAGCCAATGAAATCAATCTATTAGTCTCACAATTAAGTGGTGGTCAACATACTCGTTTATTACTTGCGAGAGCATTGATTTTACAACCAGACTTACTGCTATTAGATGAGCCAAGTAACCACTTAGATCTACCGACTATCTTGTGGTTAGAAACATTTTTAACACAGTGGCGAGGAAGTTTTATTCTTGTTTCACATGACAATAGGTTGTTAGATAAAGTGACCAATTGTACGTGGATCATTCGTGATAAAACCCTATCTGTTTTTCGCTTGCCCTGCTCTCAGGCAAGACAAGAGCAAGAAGCACAAGATATCAGTGCGCAACATCGTTGTGATGCACAACAAAAAGAGATAGATCGTATTGCACAAAGTGCGAAGCAATTGGCCATCTGGGGAAAAGTGTATGATAACGAAAGTTTGTCACGTAAAGCCA
Organism: Proteus sp. G3927; assembly: GCF_963894685.1. Lineage (NCBI taxonomy): Bacteria > Pseudomonadati > Pseudomonadota > Gammaproteobacteria > Enterobacterales > Morganellaceae > Proteus > Proteus sp. G3927. The sequence continues at coordinate 71,460 of NZ_CAWQGX010000011.1, forward strand.
AACAAATGGAAAAACAAATTGTTCGTTTAAAAGACGAACAAGTCGATGTAACAGAAGGCAATCAATGGACGTTACAGTTATCAGGAACAATATTACGGGCAGATAGATTGCTTGAGCTGCATCAGCTTTCAATGATCCCTGCGCCAGATGCACCGATTTTATATACCATCGATAATCAACGGATCAAAAGTGGTGATCGAGTCGCTATTGTTGGTGCTAATGGGACAGGTAAGTCATCATTATTAAAAATGATTTGGTCATCATTTCATGGTTCAACCACATCAACAGAAAATATGATCAGGCTTCATCCCAGAGTTGAGTTAGGTTATTACGATCAAAGCCTCGCACAACTTAATGATAATGATACCCTTGCCGATGCACTAAAGCCCTTTGCACCGCTATTAGATGAGCAAAGGAAAATGGCATTAATAAATGCAGGTTTTGTTTATTCTCGCCATAATCAGCAAGTAAAGTCATTAAGTGGTGGTGAACGAGCTCGTTTACTTTTTATTGGTCTCAGTTTGGCAAAATATTCATTATTAATGCTAGATGAACCAACAAACCATCTTGATATGGAAGGTAAACAGGCATTAGCTGAGCAAATTCAACGATTTTCAGGGGGAATTTTACTCGTCAGCCATGATAGAGAATTGATAGAGAAAAGCTGTAATCGTTTTTGGTATATTCACAATGGTATTCTTAGCGAACATCATGATATTGAAACAATTTATCAGCTTATTTCTCAACAAGATATGTCATCGGTCTCTAATGAGCAAAATGGCCATCATGCTCCATCTGTTGAAATAGTAAAACATCATAATGAAGATGAATTGCTAATGAAATTGATAGCACTTGAAGATAAATTGAATGCTGATTTAGCAAGAAAATCTGCTCATCAAAAGCCTATATTACAGGCTCAATGGCAAGCAGAAATAGAGATCTTAAAGCAACAACTTGATTTAGCTTAATTTTTCTAACGATTAACCTATTGATTTTAAGTTATAATACAAAGCGGAGGGACTCCTCCGCTTTTATTGGTATTAACTAATAAGAGAGAACTACTTATTGTATTAATTTATATTCTATTAAATAAAGATTTTCCGTTGTAGGATAAATGTCTTTAATTAAGGCCTTTAAAGTAGGCAAACTCATACCCTCTTGTTGAGCATGAAATTCATTTATCTCATTAAAATTTAAGGGTGATACAGAAATAATTTGTAACTTTCCATAATAAGTGCCATGTTCATTAGATAATAAATCAACAATAGTGTTTGGTTTATAGTGGCTTTCTGCTTCATCCCTAATTGTGATCACTTTAATACCAGCTAAAATTGAAGGGATTAAACGCTCAAAAAATGTAATATCTGTTGGTACAATCGCTGTTGATGCCATTTTATTTCATCTGTTATAAATTGATATTATGTTTATTATAACGGTTAATCGCTCTTGCTAATAGCCAATCTATCATGCTGATGATGAAGGGATTTTTCTCTTTGTAATAATTTTTCTTTGCGCTCAATCCCCCAACGATATCCAGATATTTCACCATTTTGTCTGATAACTCGATGGCAAGGGATCGCCACTGCTAGTTTATTTGATGCACAGGCATTCGCCACTGCTCGATAAGATTTTGGCGAACCAATTTTTTGAGCAATTTCTTGATATGTCATGGTACAACCAAAAGGAATATCTAATAATGCCCGCCAAACTTTTTGTTGAAATACTGTTCCTTGAATATCAAGTGGTAATGCCAAAGGTTGTGTTGGCAGTTCAACAAAACCAATGACTTGGGCAATCAATTTTTCAAACTCTTGGTTTGCACCAACAAGTTCAGCTTGAGGAAATTGTTTTTGTAATTCATCTAATAAACACGCAGGATCATCGCCAAGTGTTATCGCACAAATGCCCTTTTCACTTTGAGCTACAAGGATATGGCCTAATGAGCAGATCCCTACAGCAAAAAAAATCACGATATTTTGTCCACCATTGCGCCAATGGGTTGGCGTCATACCTAATATGGCTGTCGCATTTTCATAAAATCGGCTATTCGCATTAAAGCCTGATTGATATATCGCATCTGTAATTGTTTTATCGCCAGCTAATGCTTTCTTAATTAGTTTGTGCCGATAAGCATTCGCATACTCTTTAGGTGTAATTCCCATTATAGATTTAAATCGTCGATGGAAATAATATGGGCTGGATTGAATATGTGCGGCGATGTCGGCAAGAGAAACATCACCCTGATTTTCTTCAATAAAACGGCAGGCTTGTTCAATAAGTTGATAATGTCTCTTTTCCATTTTAGTTCCTACATTTATGTATGCTGGATGAAGTCCATTATCAATAAACTTCTATTTAGATCACTCCGATTATTGCTCTTTAGTCTGCGCTTTCTTTAGATAATGCCCATAAATAGAGTGAAGCCGTTGAACCATAAGGAGAATAACGTTTACGATAGCGTTCAAAGCGTGTTCTATCTAAGCTTTGATGGCGATATAAACGCATGATACCACGCTGAATAGCTAAATCCCCCCAACTTAAAATATCAGGACGATTAAGTGATGAAATTAATAACATTTCAGCTGTCCAAATACCAATACCTTTTAATTTTATCAGGGTATTGATCACCGCTTTATCAGACATAGCGGGGATTTGGTCTAAATCTAACGTATGATTTATAACTGAGTCTGCGATACCTTTAATATAGCCGGCTTTACGCATTGTCATTCCACATTGCTGAATATCTTGCTCTGATAAACTAGCAATATGTGCAGGAGTATAAATACCATCACATAGGGTAAGTAAGCGTTGCTGAACCGTGGTAGCAGCCACAACAGAAATTTGCTGTTCAATAATATTTTTAATTAATGCGGTAAATAAATCAGGAGTAAGTGGACGTTTAATTTCCCCTATTCTTTCCATTACCGCGGCTAGACGCTTATCTTTTTGTTTTAAAAAAGAGATCTCTTTTTCACCATACTGAAAATACATAAAATCACGCTACTAATTAAGGTATTTATTAAAACAGTATAGCGTGCACTTCCCCCCATTATGCACTCTGTTTCTTGCTCTTTTTAGCAAATGTTAATATAAAAAGAGCAAACTATATGATTAATATAATGTTTTCATAATACGTTCAGGCAATTGTGCATCATATTTATCACCATCAAATTGTTGATGAGAAATGGATTTCAATATTTGTCCCGGTGCTGGAATAGTTGATTTATCAGCTAAATATTTGTTTTCCCACAAACCTGAACGAATAAGTGCCCTACCACATTGGAAAAATACGCGCTCAACATGGATGCGCAAGACTGAGCGAGGTAGTGCATTGTTATATTTAAAGCGTGCGAGTGTTTCTTCATCTATTAAAATTTCTGCATGACCATTAATTCGTAATGTTTCATTAATGCCAGGGACTAGCACTAATAAAGCAATCGCGGGATTAATTAACAAATTGCGCATGCTATCAATGCGGTTATTACCACGTCTATCGGGTAATAATAAAGTATGGTCGTCTTCAATATGAATAAAACCGGGCTCATCGCCACGAGGAGAAACATCCATACCATCAGCACTATAAGTGGCTAATGCAACAAATGGTGTAGCTTCAATATAAGGGCGATAAAGGGGGTGAATAAAATCCACTTCTTTTAAGACCGATGGTTCGGCGGGGTGACCATAAATCTCTTCCAGTGTTTTCAGATCTTTTACAACGATATTTTTCATAAGGTGGCCTTGTTATCATTTAGCTCATTCTCATCATATACAAATTTCGTATAAAAAAAAGGTCACCATAAAATGTGACCTTTTCATCAATCTTATCAATCTGTTAAGCCGTTAAAGCGAGTTTGGCACCAAATAATAAGAACACAGCACCAATGCAACTATTCGATAATGATGCTAATCGTTTGTTATGCTTAACCTTATTAGTAATAGCAACGCCACCAAAAATAAGTACAGATAAGTAAAGCATGCTACATATTTCTAATATTACACCTAATACAAAAAAGGGAACCCCTGCATTTTCATATTTAGGATCAATAAATTGAATAAAAAATGACACATAAAAGATGATCATTTTTGGATTTAATAAACTTAAGAAAAGCGCTTTGATATATAAGCCATTTTTCGCTTTTACAACCTCTACTGCAACCTGTTCCGGCTGCTCTTTTTTCTTATGGAATGTCGCATAGAGTGTTTTTAAACCTAAATAGGTTAAATAAAGTGCACCGGCATACTTGATCACAATAAAGAAAACGGGTGAAGTCTTGACTAATGAAGCAACCCCCAAAAATGCCAAAAAGATTAATAATGCATCACCCGTAAAAACACCAAGAGCGGCTTTATACCCCCCTTTCACGCCATGCTTCGCACTCGAAGTTAGGACGAAAATTGAATTTGGACCTGGTACTAGTGTAATAAAAATAACGCCTAAAAGGTATGTCCAAATATTTGAAATACCAATACTTTCTAACATATGACGCCTTTTTTAAAAAAATAATATGCTGTATATGTGGGCTATCATATCGATATTAATTTTTTTGTAAAACAATAAACTTATATTTAACGATAAATAAGTAAATTAAACTGGTTTTAGAGCTTAAATATAGTCTAATGATTCATTTTTTCATTTATGTTTGGATTATATGACTGGTTTGAATGCGGGTAATAGTATGGTGCTGAAATTGCTTTTTTTATATAGATAAAATTCTTAATAAATCATTTTAATAAGAATTATTGGCTGGGTTTTTGGTTATTTATGGGGAGAACAACCTATTGTATCGTTAATGTTATAGTCTATTTATCTCTTTGTGATGAGAATCACTGTTATAAGCCATTTTTTATATAGAAATAACCATATATCTTTATGAAAAATAATTATTTTTTATAAATTTTGCATTTTTTAGCACATAAAGTGAGTATAATATTCACAAGGATTTACCAAAGTGATTATTCTTTAGTAGATCTATCCCTATTGTAGATTACCGATAACGTAATCTTACACATATTACATTGAAATTAGTGATATACATCACCCTGAGCAAATGCTAAGCCACTAAGATGACTTTTTATGGTAACTTTAGTGATACCGGAAAACGTATGATAAAAAGGCTATAATTGCTCAGCAACGACTACTAAAGATGGAACATCGATTATAGCCCGATGTCCTATTTGCTAAAAGATTTACATGTAGCAACAGACACATTGGTGACACTGTCACTTTTATTAGGTGAGTAAGTTGAACCAAATTAATCTACACAAGCGGATCCTCTGTTAGCCTCTTATCGCTTATCATGATTTATCTAGAGAACCATTATGGATGCACAACTGTATAAAGAGTTTAAAATTATAGAAAAAGCGTTTTGGTCAGAGATATGTGAAAACAATATTCGTATTGGTGATCATACCCACTGCTTTATGACACCGATGGACGCGCCTATTTTTAATTTTATCTACCTTCGCCAAGGCGCTAGCGAAAATACTTTCCAACAAGCAAGTACGCTGTTCTCCTCGCAAAAAAAAGGTCACATGCTGGTTCTGCCGGAATCTCTGTTGCCTGAATTTGAAGAGATAATAAAAAAAGCAGGTTATACGGGTGACGGTATGACAACCGCTATGTATCTCTCATTGTCTGATGCGACTTATCCCCCCTATAAAAATAACCCGTGCGATATTATTTTAACTAACCATGATCTTAAACAGTGGGCGCAACCATTGAAAACCGCCTTTCCTGTTGGTGACGATACGATAACTAATGAATATATTCGTTATCACCAAAAAGCGTTAGATAATGGTGCGACGATCCTTCATTATGCATTATTAGTTGCAGGGCAGCCTGTATCATCATTAACGCTGACATTACATGATAAACTAGCAAGATTTGACGATATTGGGACGGATATTGCCTATCAAGGCAATGGTTATGCCACACATTTAATTACTCACGTATTAGAGTTTTGTCGAGAGCAAGGTGTCGAGCGTTGTTTCTTAGATGCGTCAGCGGATGGTCTAGCGCTATATCGTAAATTTGGTTTTAAGCCACTTTTTAACTATTTAAGCTTTATTAACGAATAACCGCATACATTAAGAAGGCTCAATCAAGTTATTGAACCTTCTTTTCAACCTTTAAAAGGCCTACGACAAAGCAAATGCTAACGCTATGTTATCTATGTTAAAATAACACCATTAAGCCATTACTTTCCCTCCAAACAGTGGCGATTAATTTTACCTTGCTAATAACTACTTTCTATATAGCTATCATAGCTATCGTCAATTTCCTCGTATTTATTATTTGATTTACTAGCTAAAACTACACTATTGATCTAGAGTTAGACATAATGTATAAGTTGTTATACATTTAATCTAACCAGAGTGAAATAGGAAAATACTATGAGTTCACATCTTGTGATGCAAAATATTGAAGCTCTTTCATCGCCAGGGGGGCACTACTCTCATGTTGTTACAGCCAATAATATGTCCTTTATTTCAGGCCTATTACCTTTAGATAAAAACGGCGTCCCATTAACGGATAAACCTATTGAATTTCAAATTAATCAAGTGCTTGAAAATTTAAACGCTTGCCTTATAGGAATAAAAGCACAAAAAACCGATATTGCCCAAGTTAAGATGTATATTACAGACATTAACGAATGGCCTGTTGTCAATGAGTTATATGCAAAATGGATTGGTAAACATAAACCGGCCAGATTAGTCGCGGGTGTAAAAGAGCTTCATTTTGGCAGTAAAATTGAAATTGAAGCCATGGTGATCAAGGAGCAAACTTTATGAATAAATTAGCGCTTCCTACTTACCAAGATGTGGTTGAAGCACATCAACGTATTTTGCCATATCTTAATAAAACACCTATCTTAACCTCTCGCACTATCAATGAGTTAACGGGTGCTCAATTCTATTTTAAATGCGAAAACTTTCAGCGCATAGGCGCTTTTAAATTTCGCGGAGCAATGAATGCATTATCACAATTTACGGACGAACAGCGCAAAAATGGTGTGATAACTTTTTCATCAGGTAATCATGCTCAAGCTATTGCACTATCGGCAAAATTATTAGGTATTCCAGCTACAATTATCATGCCTGAAGATGCCCCCACCGCTAAAATGCAAGCAACAAAAGGCTATGGTGGTAGAGTCATTCTATATAACCGTTATACACAAGATCGCGAAGAGATAGGACAAAAGCTTGCTCAAGAAGAAGGATTAACTTTAATACCACCTTACGATCATCCTCACGTTATTGCCGGTCAAGGTACTGCAGCTAAAGAGTTATTCGAGGAAGTTGGTGAGTTAGATATGCTGTTTGTTCCCTTAGGGGGAGGTGGTTTACTTTCAGGTTCATTATTATCAACCAAAGCCCTTTCGCCACATTGTAGAATTTTTGGTGTTGAGCCTTTAGCGGGAAATGACGGACAACAATCATTACGCAAAGGTGAGATAATTTATATTGATACGCCAAAAACTATTGCAGATGGCGCACAAACTCAGCATTTAGGCGATTATACTTTTGAGATCATTCGCAACAACGTAGACGATATTTTAACAGCAACAGATGAAGAACTAATTTCTGCTATGCAATTTTATGCTCAGAGAATGAAAATCATTGTAGAGCCTACAGGCTGTTTAAGTTTAGCTGCAGCTCGTCAATTTGGTGATAAGTTAAAAGGCAAAAAAATTGGCATTATTATCAGTGGTGGCAATGTCGATATTATGCAATATGGTCACTTTTTATCACAAAAATAATTGAATAACTAGATGTTATTTATTATAAAAAAGCAGTATAGCTTGTTTTTTATACTGCTTAATATAATAAAGATATTTTGAAGCTGAGTCTCTGTTAATTAATTGAAAAAGCGATCCCCGCTTCTTTGCATAATTGCGTTAGATCTTCTTTCAATTGTTGGTTTTCTTCAGGTAATAAATCAAGTTGAGGTAAACGCATATGACCACCATTTAAGCCACGCATAGTTAATGCTGACTTAAATATCGCCATGTTCGCGCCTGATTTCAAAGCATCACTAAATTTCACACAAAATTGTTGCCAGTGCTTCGCTTCTTGATAATTACCCGTAATATAGGCTTGATACATATTCACAAATGGTTCAGGGAAAACACAGGCGCATCCTGAAACCGTGCCATCACATCCTGCATCTAATAAACCAAGGAATAATTTATCGTAGCCATGAAGTACTGAAAAATTATCTGCAACCGCTAAATAGCCAAGTGTCGTATTGTTATCGGCAAAACTGTATTTTATACCAATCACATTTTTGCATTGTTGCTGAATTTTAGCCGCTAATTCAGGCTTGATATTATTAGCCGCACATTGTGGAATGTTATAAAGATAGATTGGGAAATTTTCTGGTACGCTATTGGCGATAGTCACAAAATAGTGCTCTAATTCTCTGTCTGTGGCAGCAAAAAATTGTGGCGTCACTACACCAATACCATCGGCACCAATTTCTACAGCATGTTTGGCGAGTTCAATGGTTTCTGTTACCGTCATTGCGCCAACATGAATAAAAACAGGTAAACGTTTATTTGCCGTCTCTACTACGGTTTGCGCCACACTTTTACGCTCTGATGCGGATAAACGCAACATTTCTCCGGTCGTGCCACAAGGATAAAGGCAATCAACACCTTTAGTGATCAACATATTAGTTAATGCAGACAACGCGTTGATGTCCACATGATCATTTGAATCAAACGGAGTAACCATCGCCACTGTAACGCCAAATAATTTTTTCATGTAAGAGCCTTTTATTTATTCAATCAAATTGCTTCAACAATAACGTTAATCGCTAACATACCGGGATCGTCTAATCCTATCGATTTTTCTGGGAACATACGGGCACGTCCCAATAAATTAGGCTTAGGGCGAAATTCATTTAGCGTATTATTAATACTTTTTAAAGCAGTGGGTTTTAGTTCAGTCAGAGATGAGATCGACGCTAGATCTTCAGATAAATGATAAAGAATATCTAATACTGACTTTTGCCCTAATTCCCCTTTTCCTCTCGCCATCATGCTTTGGTATGCGACCGTCAATAGTGGGGAAATATCAGTAAGCGCTATTTCTTGCAGGTGGTTTTCTTTGCAATATTTGGCCATTGCCATAAAAGCCGTTGCTTGCAAAGTACCAAAAGAAGACGCACAGGCTTTTTGTAATGATTTGCTGCATTGAAAAAGCGCTTTACTTAAATCGTCAGGCCAATCTTGGGCATCGTTAGCAATTTGTCGCCATCCTTTTTGCATGGTTACCCCTAAATCACCGTCACCAAGTTGGCTATCTGCTTCACATAGTCTATTTTGAGACTGTTCACAGGCAATCGCGATACGTTGTACAGCAAGTTTTATATTATCGAGTGTAATATTAGTCATCATCACACTCTCCAAAATGCACAGTGAGCAGGTGCATTCAATAAAGCTTCAAGCTCATCATCAAGTTTACAAAAAGTTAAGCTAGCACCGGTCATTTCCATTGATGTTGCATAACGGCCGACTAATGGGTGAATGATAGTCGCCCCTGTATTATCAATAAGTTGAACAACTTTATTATATAAAATATAGAGTTCTTCTAAAGGCGTTGCACCTAACGAGTTGACTAGTACTGAGACTTTATCACCCTTTTTTAGTGATAATTCGGCTTGTAAACGTTGAAACATTTCTTCAGCAATATCATCTGCACTACGTAATTTATCGCGCCAAATTCCTGGTTCACCGTGGATCCCCATTCCCATTTCCATTTCATCGTCAGCTATTTCAAAGGTAGGATGTCCAACAGCGGGTAAGGTGCAAGATGTTAAGGCACAGCCTATTGTTCGCGTGTTTTCCATGGTTTTTTGAGCAATGCGGGTCACCTCATCAAGAGATGCCCCTTCTTGAGCTTTGGCCCCTGCCATTTTAAAACCATAAATCATTCCAGCCACACCACGACGTTTATGCGCTTCTTCTGGTGTTGCAGAAGCAATATCATCTGTCGCTAACACCGTTGTACATCGAATATTATCTTCAAAATCTACCGTTTCAGAAGCCATATCAAAATTCATAATATCGCCACCATAATTACCATAGAGCAGTAATACCCCCTGCCCATTATCCGCAGCGCGTATCGCATCAGCCATTAGATCTGCTGACGGTGAGGCAAATACATCACCGACTGCGGCGGCATCTAATAAACCTTCACCTACATATCCGGTGAAAACGGGAAGGTGCCCTGATCCTCCGCCAGTAACAATTCCCACTTTAGCTTTATCTGAGCTGTTAGCTCGCGTAATTAAACGTGGTTGTGGTTGACGATAAATATCATTATGTGCAAGGCATAAGCCAGCTAATGTTTCATCAACATAATTTTCTGGTTTATTTAATATCTTTTTCATAAAAACACCCGATATTTTTATTTATCTACGGATATTGCCCTCTTAAATTAAAAATTAATTATTTAAGAAGCATTTTCCCTGGTATTGGATAGAATATGTGTATATTTTTGAAAATAATAAATAGCTTATTAGTTATTTGGTTTTAAATGCGCTCCTAATTTGCATAGCGACAATTAATAGGAAAACACTGGCTAATACAATTGAAATAGGTCTATTAACAAAATTAATTAGCTCTCCGTCCGATTTCATCAACGAAGAAAGTAAATTCTTCTCTAGCATCGGTCCTAAAATCATCCCTAATATAATCGGTGAGATAGGAAAGTTACGCTGTTGAAGAAAATAGCCGATAACTCCCATCACCATCATAACCACAATGGATGACATCGTATTGGTAATAGCAAATGAACCGACAATACTAAATAAAATAATTGCTGGATAAAGAATTGCATTATCAATAGCAACAATTTTCTTTAAAAAATTAACAACAATAAAAGCTATAGGTAATAAGATTAAATTCGCAATAAAGAAAATGATAAAAACGGCGTACAGTTTATCTGGATTAAATAAAAAGAGAGTTGGTCCAGGTTGCATATCTTTCATATACAATACACCAATGATAATAGCTGCCGCAGAATCACCGGGAATACCAAAAACCAATGAAGGTATCCAACTTCCTGCTAAACTAGCATTATTACTTGCTGATGCATCAACAATACCTTCTTCTGAGCCTTGCCCATACTTTTGCGGTTTTTTTGATAATTTTTTAGATACCGCATAAGAGATCCACGCAGCGATATCGGCACCAGCACCGGGTAAAGCACCTATCAATGTACCAATAATACCACTACGGAAAATGCCCCCTTTACGTTGGCAAACAACCTTTCCCACCCCTTTAAAAATATTATATGAGCTATTATCTGTATTAACTGCTAATTTAATTTGCTTTTCTTTCCAGCGATCGACGTAATATTTAATCGCACCAGAGATAGCAAATAGCCCTATCATGGCGGGAATAAAACTAACACCTTGCATTAAAGAGACTTCACCAAAGGTAAAACGGGCTTGTCCTGTAAATTCATCGTAGCCAATAGTGGCTAAAGCAATACCGAAAAACAGTGCTAGCAAACTTTTTCTAATTTGAGCGCCAGAAACAATAGTGGCGCAGCTTAATCCAATTAAAGTAAGCCACATATATTCGTAAGAGCTAAATTTAAGTGCAAACTCGGCTAACAACGGAGCGGTTGACGCTAAAATAATTGTGCCGATCACCCCACCAATAACGGAGCTTGTTAATGACATCCCTAATACACGATTAGTTTTACCTTCTTTAACCAATGTATGGGCATCGTTAGTATAAGCTGCAGAGGCGGGTGTTCCGGGAATATTTAATAATGCCCCTGGAATATCGCCGGCAAATATCGAGGATGCACCTACGGAGATCATCAGTGCTAATGCAGGAATTGGATCAAGAAAGAAAGTAAAAGGCACCATTAAAGCAATTGCCATGGTTGATGTTAATCCCGGAATTGCTCCAACAAATAAACCAAATAAGCAAGCGCCTATGACAACAAGTATTGTCGTGTAATCAATATAAGCTAATGCGCTAATAAATATATCCATACTGTTTTTCTCTATTTATTAAAATAATTGAGGTAGCGGTACTAACAGTACAGCAGTAAATAAATAGTAAACGCCTAATACAATTCCAGCAGAAATAATGAAACTAAATATCGGTTTTACTTTTGCGTATTTCATCATTAATGGTGCAATAACAATAAATCCTGTAACAATAAAACCAAGGTATTCAGCAAAAAACACATAAAATAGAATGATACCAATAATTAATAACACAAATTTTATTTCATGCCATGTCACCAAAGGTGTATCCATTTGCTGCTTTTTTGCAAAAATATCTAATAATGAAAAAACAATCATTCCTCCACCAATTAGTGAAGGCATAAAAGCCGCACCATATTCACTAAAATCACCTAATGAATAGGCGCTATAAATAATAAGAAATAATCCAAATAGGCAAAATATAAATGATAATATATGACGATTTAGCATAGGCATAAAAACGGCTATTATCAGCCGTTTCCTCAGTTATTTTTTTATAATTTCGCCAAACTTTTTATCTTCATTGGCCATAAATTGTGTCGCATCATCACCATACAATTCAATGACTTCAAATCCTTGTTTATTAGCAAATTCAGCTAATTCACCTGAAGCATAAACTTTCTTCATTGCTGCGGTAAGCTTATCTTGTGCTTCTTTATCAAGTCCTTTAGGGGCAACTAACATATTCCATGCTTGTAAATCCCAATCATAACCTGTTGCTTCTTTAAAGAGAGGAACATCAGGATAAAATGCCGATTTTTCATTAGACATAATGGCCATATGTTTGACTAATCCGGCTTTGACCATACTGTCAGCCTCACCTAATGAAGACGTTACAATATCAACGCCCCCTGAAGCTAACTCTTGTAATGCCGCACTGGCTCCTTGGGAAGGAATAAAGCGGATTGCGTTATCAGGTAAACCTGCTGCACGTAACATACCAATATTATTAAGATGCCAGATAGAGTTTAATCCACTCCCTGACGCTTTTAATTTCCCTGGGTTGGCTTTGGCATAATCAATAATTTCTTGTGCATTATTAAAAGGCGATGATTTTGCAACTTGTAATCCACCGTAGATTACCGCTAAACGTGTGATCGGGGTATAATCTTGATAGGTTAAATTAGTCATCCCCTGATGATGCATCATCGCAATTTCAACCGTGGCAATACCTAATGTGTAACCATCTGGCTTGGCATTTTTAATAGCATCATGTCCAACAACGCCACTTCCTCCGGTCTTATTAACGACATTAACCGTCACACCTAATTCTTCTTGTAATCCTTTTGCTGCTAAACGAGCAACGGTATCGGTATTGCCACCAGCAGCCCAAGGAACAATAATCGTAATAGGTTTTTCAGGCCATTGTGCAAAAGCAGGAACAGTAAAAACAGAACTGCATAGGGTCAGAGCTAAGAGAGTTTTTTTCATTATATGCACCTTTTCTCATTGCAGATTACTTGTGGTCGAATATCTTCAATTCTTAATTTAAGACGGGCTTGTACTTGTGATAGTGAAGGCATTGAAGTCACCCCTTTTTGTTCTATAAATGCAGACAAGAAAGCGCTAGCAAATAAAACACTTTCTGGCATTGTGCCTCCTGCGGCTATTTTTGAGGCAAATGCACCATTAAAAGCATCTGTTGCTGCCATCGTATCAACACGTAGAGAAGGTAGTGGCGGAATATGAAAAGTATTCCTCCCATCAAAATACACCACGCCTAATTCATCTATGTAGATAATCACTTTTTTCTTTTCGTTACCGGCAATAATCTCTACTGCTTGCTTGGCATCATTAATCGTATTAATTTCAATACCTGACCAATCTGAAGCTTGGTAAGCGTTTAACGTAATAAAATCCACATATAAATAAAGTTGTTTTAAATCATCACTATACGGAGCGACATTAAGTATGACGGTTTTATTAATAGAATGAGCAAAAGAAGCGGCTTTCACATTAGCATCAATATTAATTTCCCCTTGCAGTAATAGCACGTCAGCTTCACTAATATAAGGCAGTGAGATATCAACCTCTTGCAGGGTAAAAGTGTTATTTGCGCCTAAATAGGTAGCCGTAATATTATTTTGGGTTTTATCTGCTAAATAGCTAATTGAGCTACCTGTCGGCTCTATTTCTGTTTGAAAAATAGTAAATGAATCAATACCGCTCTCTTGCAAATATTTATAAGCGTACTTACTAAAATGATCTTCGCCGACTTTGGTAATTAAATGCACTTTTGCATCAGAAAAACTGGCAGAAATGGCTTGATTCGTCCCTTTTCCACCCGGACCTATTGAGTTTCCTTTTGAATTTACCAATTCCCCTACACGAGGAAATGCATCAACATTAGCAATAATGTCCACCACAAAAGAGCCTAATACACACACTTTACCTTCTGGTGTTTTCTTTTTATGTTCTTTGACGATCAATAAATCGTGTAGTAAACATGAGATATCAAAACTATCACTAAATTTACTGATCTTTTTTATTTCTTGTTTCCCTAGTATGGCGCCACCATGACAACGTTTGATCAACCCTTCATTTTCGAGGTATTTCAAATCACTGCGGATCGTTTCTAATGTGACGTTGAATCTTTCCGCTAGCTGAGCCACTTTAACTTTTTTCTGTTCCCTAATAATGCTATAGATTTCCTGTCGTCTTTCTTCTGAAAACATATAAAGTGCCTCCGTATCATTAATACGAGAATAAGGATATCCAGCCGATGATTTTGCGATAACATTCAAAACAAAAAACCAAAAACGGAAGCAAAACCAAATCCGAACAACTTAGATCACATTTTTTTAACAGTAATTCAATTGTGATAGCTGGAAAATGAGAGATGAAACGAATCTTTATCTGATGAGGAGTTTGTTAACCGTAAGAAAAATCAGTCTATTATAAGTACATTGATTTTCAATGTTCTATTTTAGAACCAGTTGATTTTGTAAATACCATGTTAACTGACGACTTATTTGTTTTATTACATAAGAGATTATTGATACGCAGTTCAAGCTACCCGACATTTTTTAATGTTTACTCGATATCAAATGACACTTGTTAAATAACAATAATAAAAAATACACAGATGTAATCATTGATAAAAATAATGAGTTAATGATTCTGTATATTACACATTATAAATTGGACGCTATTGGGCTATTTTAGTTATTTAGTTTATTTTTTCTTATTAATCGATATGTATTAAATTATACATCAATATTAATCAATTGATTAACTTTAAATAATACATAGGGTTAAGAAAACGGCGACAATTGATAACCTTCGTAATAAATCATGTTTCTTTGATGTAAAGCAACTACCACTTTTTATAAGTAAGTAATATCCACATTAACAGTTGGGTTTTATTATCTTACGTTAGCGTGCTTATTTATTAACAAAAATGATAACAATAATTTCTATATAAGCTCTTTATTTTTCTTCTTAAAAATATAATTAAGTGAGTAATGTATGAAAAACATCAAAGAGATGGCGTTACTTTCCACCCCCCTATCTCGCCGACGCTTTGTCAAAGTGGGAGCCGCTGGTGGATTAGTTGCAACGGCGGGTGGATTATCTCTCCCCTTTAGCCAAGCCATGGCTTCGGAGCAAACAGCGCCGACATCTTCTACCAATAAAGAAAAAGTCGTCTGGAGTGCATGTACCGTCAATTGCGGTAGTCGTTGTCCATTGCGTATGCATGTCGTTGATGGCGAAATTAAGTACGTTGAAACAGACAATACCGGCAATGACGTTTACGACGAGTTCCATCAAGTACGAGCTTGCTTACGTGGTCGCTCTATGCGTCGGCGTGTTTATAATCCAGATCGCTTACGTTATCCCATGAAACGCGTAGGTAAACGTGGTGAAGGTAAATTTGAACGTATCTCTTGGGATGAAGCCTTTGATACTATTTCCGACACCATGAAACGCCTGATAAAAGATTATGGCAATGAATCTATTTATCTAAATTACGGTACAGGCACCCTCGGTGGCACCATGACAAAATCTTGGCCACCAGGAGCAACCCTTATTGCCCGTTTAATGAATTGCTGTGGTGGTTATCTCAACCATTATGGCGATTATAGTACTGCGCAGATCGCTGCAGGCTTAAATTACACCTACGGGGGATGGGCTGATGGCAATAGTCCTTCAGACATCGAAAATACTAAATTGGTTGTTATGTTTGGTAATAATCCCGGCGAAACACGTATGAGTGGCGGTGGTGTAACTTATTATGTTGAGCAAGCTCGTGAAAAATCAGATGCTCGCATGATAATTATTGATCCTCGCTATACTGATACGGGTGCAGGTCGTGAGGATGAGTGGATCCCCATTCGTCCAGGTACTGATGCAGCCTTAGTTAATGCGTTAGCTTATGTCATGATCAAAGAAGATTTAGTCGATAAACCCTTCTTAGATAAATACTGCGTAGGTTACGACGAAACTACGATGCCAGAAGGGGCACCTAAAAACGCCCACTATAAAGCCTATATTTTAGGTGATGGCGCAGATGGTCAACCCAAAACCCCAGAATGGGCAGCACAAATTACCGGTATTCCCGCGGCACGTATTGTCAAATTAGCCCGTGAAATCGCTGGTGCTAAGCCGGCTTATATTACTCAAGGTTGGGGCCCACAACGCCGTTCAAATGGCGAATTAGCCTCTCGCGCTATTGCAATGCTCGCTATCTTAACAGGTAATGTGGGAATAAACGGGGGTAATACTGGTGCCCGTGAAGGCTCTTACAGCATTCCTTTTGTCCGTATGCCAACCTTAACTAACCCTGTCACGACCAGTATTTCTATGTTTATGTGGACAGATGCCATTTTACGTGGCCCTGAAATGACCGCTACACGTGATGGCGTGCGAGGTAAAGATAAACTGGATGTACCTATTAAAATGGTATGGAACTATGCGGGGAACTGCTTAGTTAACCAACATTCAGAAATAAACCGTACTCATGAAATCCTACAAGATGATAAAAAATGCGAAATGATTGTGGTTATCGATAATCATATGACCGCATCGGCAAAATATGCAGATATCTTACTGCCAGATTGCACGGCATCAGAGCAAATGGATTTCTGTATGGATGCTTCTGCGGGGAATATGGCTTACGTGATTTTCGCTGACCAAGCGATTAAGCCACGTTTTGAAAGTCGCAATATCTATGAGATGACCAGCGAAATTGCTAAACGTATGGGGGTGGGTGAGAAATTTACCGAAAATCGTACCCAAGAAGAGTGGCTACGCCATCTTTATGAGCAATCTCGTCAAAATTTACCAGAACTACCTACCTTTGAAGAATTTCGGGCACAAGGTATCTTTAAAAAACGTGATCCACAAGGCCATCATGTGGCTTACCGTGAATTCCGCGCTGATCCACTCAACAATCCACTGACAACGCCGTCAGGAAAAATTGAAATTTATTCTTCGCAATTAGCTGAAATTAAAGCGACATGGGAATTAGCGGCAGACGATGTGATTGATCCACTGCCAATCTACTCCGCAGGTTTTGAAAGCTATGGCGACCCTGCTATGGATAAATACCCATTACAAATGACGGGTTTTCACTATAAAGCTCGTACCCACTCAACTTATGGCAACGTAGATGTATTAAAAGCGGCTTGTCCACAAGAAATTTGGATAAACCCTGTTGATGCTACAAAACGTGGTATCAAACATGGCGATTTAGTTCGTATTTATAACGATCGCGGTGAAGTACGTATCAACGCTAAAGTGACACCACGTATTTTGCCGGGCGTTGTGGGATTAAGTGAAGGGGCTTGGTATAACCCAGACAGTAACCGTATTGATCATGCAGGTTGCATTAACGTGTTAACGACCCAACGCCCTTCACCACTTGCTAAGGGTAATCCTTCTCACAGTAATCTTGTTGAAGTCGTCAAGGCGTAAGGAGTCTGGTTATGTCAACGCAATATGGTTTTTATATCGATTCAAGTCGTTGCACCGGCTGCAAAACCTGCGAACTCGCGTGCAAGGATTTTAAAAATTTATCCCCTGAGGTCAATTTCCGCCGTATTTATGAATATGCCGGTGGTGATTGGACCGAGCAAGATGGTGTGTATACGCAAAACGTTTTTGCTTACTACTTATCTATTTCATGTAACCACTGTGACGATCCGGCTTGCGTAAAAGTCTGTCCAAGTGGCGCCATGCACAAACGCGAAGATGGTTTTGTGGTGGTGAATGAAGAAGTGTGTATAGGCTGTCGTTATTGCCATATGGCATGTCCTTATGGTGCACCGCAGTTTGATGAAGTCAAAGGCCACATGACCAAATGTGATGGTTGTTATGAGCGTGTTGCTGAAGGCAAAAAGCCAATTTGTGTCGGATCTTGCCCATTGCGTGCATTAGATATGGCACCGATTGAAGAGTTACGCGCTAAATATGGTGATCTTGCTGAAATAGCCCCTCTTCCATCTGCGAAATACACTAAACCGAATATTGTACTTAAATTAAATGCCAATAGCCGACCTGTAGGTGACACCACCGGGCATCTGGCTAACCCAGAGGAGGTTTAAGATGGGCATGGGATTACATGAATGGCCACTGATGTTCTTTACCGTTATTGGTCAAAGTGTGGCTGGCGCCTTTATTATTATGGGTTGCGCCATTCTTTCAGGCAAACTGCCTGAAGCGTTAAATCGCAAAGTGCATTACAGCATGTTTGGTTTGTGGTTATTAATGGGGATTGGTTTTTTACTCTCCATGATCCACATGGGAACCCCAATGCGTGCCTTTAACTCTTTTATCCGTTTTGGTCATTCATCGTTAAGTAATGAAATTGCCAGTGGTGCCACATTCTTTGCTTTAGGTGGCTTATATTGGCTAATTAGTGTGTTAAATAAAATGCCTGCTGCATTAGGTAAATTGTGGCTAGTGGTTGTCATGATCCTTGCGGTGCTATTTATCACGGCTATTTCGCGAGTTTATCAAATTGATACTGTACCTACTTGGTATAATGGCTATACCACAGTTAACTTCGTACTAACCGCATTTATTGGCGGCCCTATTTTAGCGGCACTGTTAATGCGTATTGCCGGTTTTAACTTAAATTGTATTAGTGCATTACCGCTATTAAGTGTCATCGCCATTATTATCAGTGCTATTGTGGCTACCTCTCAAGGCTTTGAATTGGGTTCAATTCAAACCTCCGTACAAAAAGCGGTTGATTTAGTTCCTGATTACGGTTTTTTAATGGGCATTAAATTGATTGCCCTAACATTAGGGTTAGCTTGTTGGATAGCACCGTTATTACGCAAAAATAATCCTTCTGTTTCTTTAATGGTGTTAGGTTTTATTTTGGTGTTTGTTGGTGAATTTATTGGTCGTGGCGTATTCTATGGCTTACATATGACAGTAGGAATGGCTGTTGTAGGTTAATCAACCTATTTATCCTTAAAAACCGCCGTAATGGCGGTTTTCTTTTACTGTGTTACCCTTTTTTAATCTTAGTCATTATGTTTATATAGGGAATAACCTATTATAGATAATATACATTTCAGCGGATAATAAAAATATTATGGAACAACAAGTTATTACAGATATTTCTCTCTCTGCCCGTATTATTGGGGCTGCTTTCTATTACCCACCAACTGAAAAAAGTGACATTGTTGAGTTACTCTCAAGCGGCAAATGGTTAACTGAATGGCCTTATGGCTCTGAAGAAGAAAAACAACGCATTGCCTCATTATTGGCGCAAACTACCTATCAAGATGAAACATTAGCACAAGCCTATCAACGTTTATTTATTGGGCCTTATGCGCTACCTGCACCACCTTGGGGATCGGTGTATCTTGATCATGAGAATGTCTTATTTGGTGATTCAACCTTAGATTTACGTGAATGGATGCTGGAGAATGGTATTGATATTGCCTTGACTCAAAATGAACCTGAAGATCACTTTGGTTTAATGGTGATGATGGTGGCATGGGTTGCAGAAACACGCCCTGAAAAATTAACTGAACTACTTGCTGAACATTTATTACCTTGGGCTTATCGCTATCTAGAGAAATTGTCATTACAAGGGGCATTCCCTTATTATGAAGGTCTTGCCATGTTAGCAACGTTAACGCTTAAAAGCTGGCAATCCCTACTCTCGATTACTCCTGTTGAAAAACAGCTATTTTGCTAATCGACTGATTTGATCAAAAGAAGAACAGCCCTAATTGGGCTGTTATTTTTAGTTAAGATTGTTGAGACCACAGCTGATAAAGTGCCGGTTGTTTTTCGTCTTCAGGTTTTATTTGCACAAATTGCAACCCTTCTTGTTGCTCCGGAGCGACTCTTAATGCCTTAGCAATATTGGCTGTCGATAATCCATAAGGCTGGGCATCATCATTAGAGTAAGCATAAAATATTTGTGAGATCCCCGCCATACGCATAGCCGCCAAACACATTGGACAAGGTTGACCACTGGCATAAACCACACAATCATCCAATTTTGCTCGTCCTAACACTTTTCCGGCTTCTCGTAATGCTAATAATTCTGCATGTGCAGTTGGATCATTTGTCGCTGTAATTTGATTAACAGCATGAGCAATCACTTGGCCATTTTTCACGATCACCGCGCCAAAGGGACGCCCACCAACTTTCACATTCTCTGTGGCAAGCGAAATGGCTTGCTGTATAAATTGCTTATCTGACATTATTTTGCCCCTGCTTGTTGAAGAATATTGATGATATTGGTATAGCCTTTATCTTTCGCTAAGGTTAATGGTGTACGTCCAGATCCATCAGCCAAATTAACATCCGCCCCACCATCGATCAGCAACGTCACGATATCTGCATATTTTTGACTTCCATCACCTAAAATAATGGCTTCAATTAACGCAGTCCAACCAAGGCGATTAACATGATTGACATCCACACCGGCATCAATCAAGGTTTTTACTGTGGCAACATGGCCGCGCTCCGCCGCAGGAATCAATGCCGTACCACCATAACGGTTGATGCTATTCAGATCTGCGCCATGAGCTAAGGTTAAAGCTAAAATTTCCTGCAATCCTCTCGCTCCAGCATAAAGATAAGGTGAATCATAGATAGCATCGCGGGCATTGACGTTAGCCCCTTGTTCAATCAGGTATTTTGCCACCTCAATTTGATTCGCATGAGTAGCCGCCATTAGCGGTGTACGCAATTTGATATCTCGTTGTTCAATATTCTCTCCTTGCGCTATCTGGCGCTTTAATTCTGGCAAGTTTCCCTCTTGTGCCAGTGTTACTAGATCTGCTTTATCAGAATTTGCCATTGCTTTTACCATAAAGATAGATGAAACCATTAATAGGCCTAAGAAGTAGAAAAACCACTTGGTCTTTAAATAGATAGCATTCATTCAATCTCTCCTCGTGAAGGGGTATTTTCAGCCTGCTTAATCAGCAGATTATTCGACTATTTATTACATCTAACAAAGGGATGGCATTATTTCAACCCATTGAGGAATAAAATATTCCACCATTAAGCCTTGATTTAGGTTTGGTCAGCATTTTTATACTTTTTTTACATCCGCCATAGCGCTTTTATCAACATCTTTACACCTCTTTCAGTAGCTTTACTCAATCTAAATCACAAAAGGATAGTTCAAATGTTGATATTCGGTGCTGTGGCATTAGTGATTGTGCTCACTGCTTATCTTATTTATGTGTTGTTTCATGCAGAGGCATTTTAAAAATGGCAACAACAACGTTGATCTATATTGCCGTTTTTCTCACCGTCTTACTGATTATGGGAAAAGTGATTGGCAATTATCTTGCTCGTCTCATAGAAGGTGATTTACCTCGTTGGGTAACAAAAACAGAACAGGTTATTTGGCGTAGCTGTGGTTTTAAACCTGCCGGCAAAGCAATTCAGCCTATGAGTTGGTATCACTATATGTTCGCCCTGTTAATTTTTAACTCAATGGGAGCATTTTTATTATTGGTAATTTTACTTAATCAAGGTTATTTACCTTTAAATCCACAGTTTGCACCTAATATGAGTTGGGATTTAGCATTAAATACCACCATTAGTTTTATTACTAATACCAATTGGCAGGCCTATAGCGGTGAAACAGCCGTCAGCTATTTAAGCCAAATGATGGGGCTTACAGTACAAAATTTCTTATCAGCAACAACGGGGATCGCTGTTGCCTTTGTATTGATCAGAGCATTAACACAATCTTCTTGCCATTCCATTGGTAATGCTTGGGTAGATATTGGTCGTATTACCCTATATCTGTTACTACCTTTAGCCATTATTTGGTCACTGTTATTTGTTAGCCAAGGCGTGATCCAAAATTTCCATCCCGCGCTATTAAGCCAAGGACTTGAAAATCAGCAATGGTTACCAATGGGCCCCGTTGCTTCTCAAGAGGCAATTAAACTGTTAGGAACCAATGGAGGAGGCTATTTTGCAGCAAACTCTGCTCATCCTTATGAAAACCCAACCTCTTTCAGTAACTTTTTGCAAATACTTGCCATATTCCTGTTACCTACCGCGCTATGCTTCGCCTTTGGCCGACTGAGTGGTACACAACGGCAAGGCTATACCTTACTTTGGGTAATGACATTGATTTTTATTGTTGCGGTTAGCGTAATTGTTTGGGCTGAATGGCGAGGTAACCCACAATTTACTTTAATGGGTGCGGATAGTTCATTAAATATGGAAGGTAAAGAGAGTCGTTTTGGTTTAATAGGCAGTGCGTTATTTGTTGCCGTCACTACAGCCGCTTCTTGTGGTGCAGTAAATGCCATGCATGATTCATTAACTGCATTAGGAGGTATGGTTCCTATGTGGTTAATGCAAACTGGAGAAGTCATCTTCGGCGGTGTTGGTTCTGGTTTTTATGGCATGATCTTGTATGTTTTGTTAGCTGTTTTTATCGCTGGATTAATGGTGGGTCGAGCACCTGAATATCTCGGCAAAAAAATTGGTGTAGCAGAAATGAAATGGGTTGCTGTCGCTATTTTAATATCACCAGCAATCACCTTATTAGGTACAACACTTGCCCTCTTTAGCGAAGTAGGTCGCGAAGCGATTTTAAATCCTGGTCCTCATGGTTTTAGTGAAGTTTTATACGCTTTTACTTCAGCTGCCAATAACAATGGCAGTGCTTTCGCCGGACTGAATGCTAATTCTGTTTTTTATAATCTGTTATTAGGTATCACTATGCTTGTCGGACGTTTTGGTGTCATGTTGCCTGTCTTAGCTATCGCCGGTAGTTTGGCAATAAAAAAACGCCAAGCTGAAAGTTTAGCCACATTGTCCACTACTTCACCGCTATTTATTTTTCTATTGTTCCTCACAGTAATAATGATTGGTGCACTCACCTTTGTTCCGGCATTAGCACTAGGCCCTATTGCTGAGCATTTACAGTTGTTATGGGCTAAATAAGGACACTCATCATGAAAAAAACACCTCTTTTTAATAGAAAAACAATGATGTCGGCTTTCTTGGATGCTATCAAAAAATGCACCCCTCAAGCGCAATGGCATAATCCGGTGATGTTTATTGTTTATGTTGGTGCACTACTCACTACGGGTATTTGGTTTGCCGTTTTACTGGGGTATCTACCACCAGATAATCATTTTACTTTTCAAGTCATGCTTTGGTTATGGATAACCCTACTATTTGCCAATTTTGCTGAATCTTTAGCAGAAAGTCGTAGTAAAGCACAGGCGGCAAGCTTACGAGGTGCGAAACAACAATCTAAAGCGGTGCGCTTACAGCATGCTGATCTTCACGCTCCCCAAGAAATCATTGATTCACTTTTATTACATAAAGGCGATATTGTTTTGGTCAATGCTGGCGAGGTAATTCCTTGTGATGGTGAAGTGATTGAAGGTGGCGCTTCTGTTGATGAAAGTGCGATCACCGGTGAATCAGCTCCCGTTATTCGTGAGTCAGGTGGCGATTTTTCTTCTGTTACTGGAGGGACTCGTGTGTTATCTGACTGGTTGATTATTCGTTGTAGTGCTGAAGCAGGTAATTCTTTCCTCGATCGTATGATTGGTATGGTGGAAGGGGCTAAACGCAGAAAAACGCCGAATGAAATTGCATTAACTATTTTATTAACGGCCCTAACGCTGATCTTTTTATTCGCTTGTACCACACTCTATCCTTTTAGTGTGTTTGCCGTGCAATTCCAAGAGCATGGTGAGGTTATTTCTGTTGTAACGTTAATCGCATTATTAGTTTGTCTGATCCCTACAACCATCGGCGGACTACTCTCTTCTATTGGTGTGGCAGGTATGAGCCGGATGTTAGACGCTAATGTGATCGCGACGAGTGGACGTGCAGTAGAAGCCGCAGGAGACGTTGATGTTTTATTACTCGATAAAACAGGGACAATTACTTTAGGTAATCGCCAAGCTTCTCGTTTTATTCCTCTATCAGGAATAACTGAAAAACAATTGGCAGATGCGGCGCAATTAAGCTCTTTAGCAGATGAAACACCTGAGGGTCGTAGCATCGTTATATTAGCCAAACAGCGCTTTAATTTACGTGAACGAGATTTAACTTCGATGGGAGCCTCTTTTGTTCCATTCTCAGCGATGACCAGAATGAGTGGCGTAAATATTGGCGAGCGTATTATACGTAAAGGCTCGGTTGATGCTATTCGTCGCCATATCGAAGTTAGTCATAGTCATTTTCCCGAAGAAGTCAACACCATAGTCGAGCAAGTCGCAAGAGCTGGTGCTACGCCATTAGTCGTCGTTGAAAATCAAAATATCCTTGGTGTAGTTGAACTTAAAGATATCGTCAAAGGGGGTATCAAAGAGCGCTTTGCTCAACTTCGCCAAATGGGCATTAAAACCGTGATGATCACCGGTGATAACCATCTTACTGCGGCGGCCATTGCTGCCGAGTCCGGTGTAGATGATTTTCTTGCGCAAGCCACTCCAGAGGCTAAACTGGCGTTGATCCGTCAATATCAATCAGAAGGTCGACTTGTCGCTATGACCGGAGATGGTACTAATGATGCGCCGGCTTTAGCGCAAGCCGATGTTGCTGTGGCCATGAATTCAGGAACGCAAGCCGCTAAAGAAGCAGGCAATATGGTTGATTTGGACTCAAATCCCACCAAATTAATTGAAGTCGTTCATATTGGTAAACAAATGCTTATGACCCGTGGCGCCCTAACCACCTTTAGTATTGCCAATGATATCGCAAAATATTTTGCCATTATTCCCGCAGCTTTTGCGGTGACATATCCGCAATTGAATATGCTCAATATTATGGGATTACACTCCCCGGCATCCGCGATGTTATCAGCCGTTATTTTTAATGCTTTGATCATCGTCTTTTTGATCCCTTTAGCGTTGAAAGGTGTGCATTATCGTCCTGTTTCTGCTCATTCATTATTACGCCGTAATCTCTCTTTATACGGAATAAGTGGGTTAATTGTTCCTTTTTTAGGCATTAAACTCATCGATATGATTTTAGCTATTATTGGGCTTTAAGGAGAATACTATGCATCTTTTTCGTTCATCTTTAGTGATGTTAGTATTACTGACACTTATCACTGGATTAGCCTATCCTTTATTTATAACCGGATTAGCTCAATTGTTTTTTCCTTGGCAAGCAAATGGTTCACTGGTTTATCAGGACGATAAACTGATTGGCTCTGAATTGATTGGACAGTCATTTAATCGAGCCGATTACTTTCAAGGTCGCCCCTCAATGACAAGTGAAATGCCTTACAATAGTATGGCTTCCGGCGCTAGCCAACTTGCTACATCAAATCCACTCTTAAGCGAGAAAGTGGCTGCAGGTGTTCGTTTATGGCAAAAAAGGGTTGATAATCATCAAGTCGTTCCTGTTGATTTAGTGACCGCTTCCGCCAGTGGGCTTGATCCTCATATTTCATTGGCTGCCGCTTATTACCAAGCACCGCATATTGCGTTATTACGTCAATTCACAATAAATGAAATAAAACAATTAATTACAGAAAATACGACATCGCCATTAATACCATTTTTAGGTGAACCTGTGGTGAATGTCTTTAAACTCAATCAGGCACTTGATAGATTGAGTGCAGAAAAAAACAATAAAGTGAGCGGGTAATAAAATGGAACAAGCTCCGCAGTGGCAACGCCCTTCTCCTGATGATTTGCTGGCATTAACGCGAGCACCCCATCGAGGACGATTAAAGATCTTTTTTGGTGCCTGTGCCGGCGTAGGTAAAACCTACGCCATGTTACAAGAAGCTCAACGTTTACATCAGCAAGGTATTGATGTCTTAGCTGGGGTTGTAGAAACCCATCAGCGCCAAGAAACGGCACAACAACTTGAGGGATTACCGTTATTACCGCCATTAAAATTACATTATCGTGGTAGAAAGCTCTCTGCCTTTAATTTAGATGGGGCCTTAGCAAGACATCCTGCGGTGATCTTAATGGATGAATTGGCTTTTAGTAATCCACATAAATGTCGCCATCCAAAACGTTGGCAAGATGTTGAAGAGTTACTTGATGCGGGCATCGATGTTTTAACCACCATTAATGTACAACATATTGAAAGTCTTAATGATATTGTTGGTAGTATTACTGGCATTCGCGTTCAAGAGACGATTCCTGATTATATCTTTGATAATGCCGATGAAGTAGTTATGGTCGACTTACCACCAGACGACCTACAACAGCGCTTAAATGAAGGCAAAGTTTATCTGGCAGGACAAGCAGAGCGTGCAATAGAGCATTTTTTTCGTAAAGGTAATTTGATTGCATTACGAGAGCTTGCCCTAAGACGGATGGCAGATCGCGTTGATTCCCAAGTAAAAGAATTCCGTGATAGCCAAGGTGGTACGCCTGTTTGGCATACTACTGATAGTTTAATGGTTTGTCTTGGTGCTCATGGAAGAAATGATAAATTAGTGCGTACTGCTGCTCGTTATGCTGCTGCTTTTGGTTGCCAATGGCATGCTATTTATGTTGAAACACCAAAGCTACATCAGATAGGTGAGCATAAACGCCGTGCTATTTTACATTCCCTCAAGTTAGCACAACACCTAGGGGCAAGAACGGCGATCCTTTCTGATAATCAAGCGGAAAAAGCGGTGATCCGCTATGCCAGAGAGCATAATTTAGGCAAGGTGATTATCGGTCAACGCCCCTATCAAAAGTGGCAATGGTTAAAACGTTGGGTTCGCATGCGTTTCGCAGAAAGGTTAGCGCGTTATGCACCTGACTTACATGTTATCAGTGTCGCTTTAAATGAAGAAGAGCCGCGTTATAAAACAAAAACATTTGTGCCACAAAATGATAAATGGCGCCAAAATCTTAAAGGCTATCTAACAGCTATTGGTTTATGTCTAGCTATTACGCTTTTTTCACGTACTTTTTTGTTAGCGTTAGATAAGGCAAATTTAGTTACTCTTTATTTATTAGGCGTTGTTCTTATCGCGCTATTTTTTGGTCGTCGCCCTTCTATTTTTGCTGCTTTAATCAATGTGATAAGCTTTGATTTGTTCTTTGTGCAACCGCATTTTTCACTGGCTGTATTAGATATGCAGTATTTAGTGACTTTTTCCGTAATGCTCATTGTTGGGTTAGTGGTGGGTAATTTAACTGCGGGAATGCGTTATCAAACCCGGGTTGCTCGTTATAGAGAACAACGCACTCGTCATTTATTTGAAATGACCCGAGAGCTGAGTCGGGCACTGACTTTACAAGAAGTGGTACGTACTAGTTATCATTTTTTATCAAGTGCTTTTGATGCCAAAGTTTGTTTATTAATGCCTAATCATCATGGTGAATTAATGCCATACAATGCTGAAGGTATGGGACAACTTCCCATTGATAGTGGTATTGCCCGTTGGTGTTGGGATAAAGATCAAATCGCAGGTGCAGGAACGGATACCCTACCTAGTGTCCCTTATCAGTTGCACCCTATTAGCGCATCTCAACAAGTATTAGCGATTTTAGCGATTGAGCCAAATAATCTACGCCAAGTACTTATTCCTGAACAACAGCAACTCCTACAGACATTTAATGGCCTAATTGCCAATGCTCTTGAACGGTTACAACAGGCGGAAATGGCCGAACAATCTCGTATTAATATAGAACGAGAACAATTAAGAAATGCGCTCTTAGCCGCCCTTTCTCATGATCTAAAAACACCACTTACCGTCCTGTTTGGCCAGTCTGAAATTCTTCTTCTAGACTTAAGTGCTGAAGGCTCTGCTCATACTGAACAAGTCAGTCAGATCCGCCAACAAATTTTGACGACCTCCCGCTTAGTCAACAATTTGCTGGATATGGCACGTATTCAATCAGGTGGGATCCAAGTCAACTTGCAGTGGAATTTACTGCAAGAAATTGCTGGAAGTGCAATACGTTCACTCTCTTATTTACTTGATAAACACCCATTACAAATTGATATTCCAGCTGATTTATTACTCTATTGCGATAGTCTGTTAATTGAGCGCGTGTTAACTAATTTGTTAGAAAATGCAGTCAAATATACCGCATCACAAACTAAATTAGGCATAAAAGCTACGGTTGAAGAGGATCAAATTCATGTTGAAGTTTGGGATGAAGGCGCAGGTATTCCCACTGAACAATTGCAGCTTATTTTTAATAAATTTTCACGTGCAGTAAAAGAGTCCGCCATTCCGGGGGTTGGGCTGGGGCTTGCTATTTGCAGTGCTATTATCCACTTACATGAAGGTAAAATTTGGGCTGAAAATAATAAAAAAGGTGGAGCCAGTTTTCACTTTGTTTTACCTTTAAAATCACTACCGAATATTGATGAGATTGAAATAAAACAGTGACGCCATATAACATATTGATTGTTGAAGATGAAAAAGAGATCTTACGATTCGTTCGCCTTGCATTAGAGAACGAAGGTTTTCGTGTTTATGACGCCTCAGAATGTCAACGAGGATTAATAGAAGCAGCATCAAGAAAACCTGATTTAGTCATTCTTGATCTGGGATTACCTGATAAAGATGGGCTTTGCTTTATTCAAGATTTCCGTCAATGGAGTAGCACGCCGATTATTGTGTTATCCGCCAGAGATTCTG
The DNA here is from genome assembly GCF_963894685.1 of Proteus sp. G3927. Classification (NCBI taxonomy): domain Bacteria; kingdom Pseudomonadati; phylum Pseudomonadota; class Gammaproteobacteria; order Enterobacterales; family Morganellaceae; genus Proteus; species Proteus sp. G3927. The sequence goes on from NZ_CAWQGX010000011.1 coordinate 100,499, forward strand.
AACAAGATAAAGTTGATGCTTTAGACGCTGGAGCTGATGATTATTTAACTAAACCCTTCGGTATGAGTGAATTACTAGCTCGGGTTCGTGCTTCATTACGTCGCTTTGTCAAACAAGAAACAGAAACGACTCAATTTACATTTGGTGATATCACTATTGATTGGGTTAAAAGAATAGTCACTCGCCAAGGCGTACCCATTCACTTTACTCCGACCGAGTTTCGTCTACTCAGTGAACTTGTCAACAATAGTGGAAAAGTATTAACTCAACGTCATTTAATGCAGCATGTTTGGGGGCCTAACTTTGTAGAGCATAGCCATTATTTGCGAATTTATATGGGGCATCTACGTCAGAAAATAGAAACCGATCCCACCTGTCCAGTGCACTTAATTACTGAAACGGGGATCGGTTATCGTTTTATGCCTTAAGTCTCTTTTTTCGGTTTATCAGAACGACTAAGCCATTGCAGATATCGTTTTTCTAAAACGTAACAGTGCCAATGCAAAAAATACTGAGCCAATAATAATTAAAACGATAAATTGAGGCCAAACAATCGAGAAATCTGCGCCTCTATATAATATCGCTTGTGCAAGGCTGACAAAATGTGTGGTTGGCATAGTTTGCATCACATCTTGTACAAACTGAGGCATACTCTCTCTTGAGGTCATCCCTCCAGACAACATATTTAATGGCAACAATACCATAATCATCAATAAACCAAATTGTGGCATTGAGCGCGCCATAGTGCCTAAGAAAATACCAATGGATGTCGTTGCAAATAAACTTAACGCGACCCCACACATAAATAACAAAACAGAGCCTTCGATCGGCACATGTAGCAGTGATTTAACCACTAGCACTAAAGACATGGCCGACGCTAACAATACAACCAATCCCATTGACCATATTTTAGACAGCATGATCTCAAATGGTGTGACAGGCATAACTAATAAATGCTCAATAGTGCCATGCTCTCGCTCTCGTATTAGTGCCGCCCCGGTTAATACAATAGATAGCATGGTAATGTTATTGATTATCGCCATAACTGAGCCAAACCAAGATTGTGTTAAGTTTGGGTTAAAGCTCATTCTAACTTCTAAATCCACAGGCAGTGGATCGTTAGTGCGCTCTTTAGCAAGAAAAGTTTTCGCTTCTCCCATAACGATATTTTGAATATAGCTATTTCCTAAGAAAGCTTGGCTCATCCGTGTTGCATCAATATTGACTTGAATTTCTGGCTTACGTCCTGCGAGTAGATCGCGTTGAAAATTAGGCGGAATATCTAACGCAAAAGTATAAGTTCCTCTATCTAATAAACCATCAATCTGCTCGGGTGTAATATCTGCAGGGGGTAAAAAGTAAGGCATATAAAAGCTATTGACAATACGGGCCGAAAGTTGAGATTTATCCTGATCAGCCACCGCTATCGGCGCATGGTGTAATGAGCCTGGTGTTACAGTAGCCGATGAGTATATTGATACGGTAAAGGCAAACACAATTAATGCCAGCATCGCCTTATCACGGGATAAACTTCGTAACTCTTTTATTCCTAAATTAAAAATATTTTGTACGGTATGCCACATTTAAGCCTCCTGCTTTTTCAAGAAAAAGACACTCAGCCCAATCACAATGGGGATCGTGATAAGTAACGGAATAAAAGACCAAGGCAAATCAAATAAGTTAAGTCCTTTTGAAAACGTTCCTCGAGTGATAGTAAGAAAGTGAGAAGTCGGATAAATATGCCCTATCCATTTACCAATACCTTCTAAGGATGATACTGGGTCAATCATGCCGGAAAATTGTGTAGCAGGAATTAAGGTAATAATTGAAGTACCAAAAATAGCCGCAATCTGACTTTTCATAAAACAAGAAATCAGTAATCCCATTCCCGTAGCAATAGTGATATAAAGCAACGCCCCTAATGAGAGTGTCAACATGCTTCCTTTAAAACTGACACCAAAAACAAATACCGAAAGCGCACAGAGCATAAAAAAGTTAAACATTCCCAATAAAATATAGGGGATCTGTTTGCCTAATAAAAACTCGGCTTTAGTGACTGGAGTAACGTATAAATTAATAATAGAGCCTAGCTCTTTTTCACGTACCACACTCAAGGCGCTTAACATCGCGGGGATCATCATCAACAACAACGGAATAACCGCAGGTACTATGGCGGGTAAACTTTTTACATCAGGGTTATAGCGATAACGGGTTTCGATATCAATGGGGGAAAATTGATCAACCATATTGGTAGGTTGACGCATGGCCATATCTAACATCCAAGTTAGATGCATTGCCTGAATATATCCACGGACAGTTTCTGCACGATTTGGCATCGCGCCATCAATCCAAACCCCTATTTTTACTTTATGTCCTTTAGCAACATCTCGAGCAAAATTAGGCGGAATTTCAATCGCAACAGTAATATCACCACTGCGGAGACGACGCTCAAGTTGGTTATAATCGGTAATCGGCGCTTTTTCAATAAAATAGCGAGAGCCTGATAGGTTTTGACTATAAGCCTGACTTAGCCCTGTTTGATCTCTATCCATAATGGCAAAGCGTAGGTTTTCAACATCCATACTGATGCCGTAACCCATAATAAACATCAATATTACCGTGCCTAGTAATGCTAAGGTAAGGCGTACTGGGTCACGGCGTAATTCCATCCCTTCACGAATGCTATAACTAAATAAACGGCGTAAACTAAATCGTTGTTTTAACGCTTTTTCCGCACTTTCTTCACTAGAGGCGGGCAATTGTAGCTGTTTATCTTCAATATCGGGCGCTTCTGTTTCACCGGATGCTTTTTTCAAATAATCAATAAATACTTCTTCTAGTGTATCAAATTGACTATTTTTCACTAAATTAGCCGGAGTATCTGTCACTAGCACTTTTCCGGCATGCATCAGAGACATTCTGTCACAGCGCGCCGCTTCATTCATAAAGTGGGTAGAGATAAAGATAGTGACACCGTCACGTCTTGAGAGATCAACCATCAGCTTCCAGAACATATCTCGAGCGATAGGGTCAACCCCAGAGGTGGGTTCATCAAGGATCAGCATTTCTGGTTTGTGGATCACTGCCACCGCTAACGATAAGCGTTGTCGAATACCTAAAGGTAAACCATCAGGCATCATATCTTCCACATCGGTCAAATTAAAACGCTCACTCATTTCTTTGATACGTTGAGGAATATCCTGTTCTGGGATATGAAAGAGTTTGGCATGTAGCTCTAAATTTTGTCGAACCGTTAATTCGCTATACAGTGAGAATGCTTGCGACATATAACCAACACGTTTACGGGTTTCGATATCTTTTGGATCAACCTCTTGCCCAAATAACCAAGCGCGCCCTTCACTTGCCTCAAGTAAACCTGTAAGCATTTTCATGGTGGTGGATTTACCACAACCATTCGAGCCTAGAAAACCAAAAATTTCGCCTTTAGGAATACGAAAACTGACATGATCAACAGCAACAAACTGACCAAAGCGCATTGTTAACTCTTTGGCCTCAATGGCGATAATATCGTCATCACTTTTATCCCGTGGAGGAATAATCACTTTTTGATGGTTTTTACGTTTTTCTTCCGGTAAAAGCTCAATAAAAGCAGCTTCTAATTCATCTGTCGCCGTTTGCGCCTTTAATTCTTCCGCATGACCAGTGGCTAAAACCTTACCTGCATCCATTGCAACCAGCCAATCAAAGCGTTCAGCCTCTTCCATATAAGCCGTTGCAACCAATACGCTCATATTGGTTTGACGTTTACGAATACGATTAATTAACTCCCAAAATTGCGCCCGTGATAATGGGTCAACCCCTGTGGTGGGTTCATCAAGGATCAGCAATTGTGGATCATGAATTAATGCACAGCAAAGCCCCAGTTTTTGCTTCATACCACCAGATAGTTTACCCGCAGGTCTATCCTTAAAAGGCGCTAACCCAGTACTTTCAAGTAAATCATTGATGCGCTCTTCTCGCTCTTGTTTTGATTGACCAAATAAGCGACCAAAGAAATCGACGTTTTCAAAAACAGAAAGTGTGTGATAAAGATTTTTACCTAACCCTTGCGGCATATAGGCAATTTTTGGGCAAACAGCTCGCCGGTGATTAACATCATTCATATCACCATTAAGTACTATCACTTGCCCTTGCTGAATTTCTCTGGCTCCTGAAATAAGAGAAATTAAACTCGATTTTCCGACACCATCCGGGCCTATTAAGCCGACCATTTTTCCGGCAGGAATAGTCAATGTCACATCATCAAGTGCTTTGGTATCACCATAATGTTGGGATACATGAGTCAATTCAATGATATGAGAATGACTTTGCGTTCTCATTAGTTGACTCATTGTGGTAATTTCACCTCTAAATCAGTCGGCCAAGGTTGGCTATTATCTAAGCGAATATAGGCACGTCCCGGTAAACCTGTTTTGACATATTCAAGGTGTTTCTCTAGTAACTCAGGGGAGATCCTCGCTCTTACACGAAACATTAGCTTCAAACGTTCATTGTCAGTTTCAACCGTTTTAGGGGTAAACTGTGCAACACTGGCAACATAAGTCGTTTTCGCAGGGATCACAATATGTGGGGCTGCGTCCAAAATAATATGGACATCACTGCCTAAGGCTGCTTTGCCAGCGGCTTCAGTTGGCAAAAAGAATGTCATATACACATCACTAAGGTCGACCATATTTAACACTCGACCGCCAGCGCCTAGCACTTCACCGGGTTCCGCAACACGATATTGTACACGGCCATTACGAGGAGCTTTTAAGATACTATCATCCAACTCAGCCATAATACGTCGTTCGGTAGCTGTTGCTGCATCAACTTTAGTTTTTGCTTGAATAATTCCAGACTTTGCCGAATCAATTGCCGCAATAGTTGCAGTCACTTGTGCTTTTGCAGCTTCAACAGCAGCACGAGCCCCTTCGGTTCTTGCTATATCATCATCCAGTTGTTGAATGGAAATTGCTTTTGTTTTAACTAATGCTCGGGAGCGATTAAGGCGTTTTACTGATGCGTCAAGCTCTGCAATACGCTGACGAACAACCGCCTGCGCTGCAACTTGCTCACTTTGACGTTGAGAAAGTGCCGACTCTGCCGTCATAACGCTACTTTTGGCTTGCTCTAGTTGGGCTTGAACTTCATGAAGTTGCTCTTTTAAGGTACGAGTATCCATTGTTGCCAACACTTCACCCGCTTTAACAAAATCCCCCTCTTTGACCAAAATAGTGTCAATTCTTCCTGGTGTTTTGGTTGAAATATCAATTTCAGTAGCTTCAATTCTCCCATTACTTTGAGCAAACCCATCAGGGAGTGCTGGTGCTTGTGTTTTCCACCAAAAAATACCTGCTGCAATAATTGCAACAATAATAATGCCGTAAACAAAAAAACGATTCGTTTTTTGATTTTTCATATAAATTATTTAACCTTCCTTTTGCCATAAATAACCCAATTTTTTGTGATTTACTGTGTGTAAGAAAATAGTTAAATAACAATTTTTAATTTTATTTCATCTACTTTAAAAATAGTCCATTTATATATATAAAGCGAATTAAAATAAAATAAAAAAAGAGAAAAACAAAAGTTAACCATATGAATTATAAAATATAATAAGAATATGATAGTGTGTTGTGTGAATTTAATGTAGTACTTTTATCACATAATACACTATCAAAATTTGATTATTCGAGATAACACACAAAATGTATAAAATTTAGCATCCATTAGCTTCATTAAAATCAAAATATAATAATAACACTTGGTTACGATAATTGATCGAAGTCACATATTTAATGTTGATGAAGTTAGTTATTTTTTGATTTTGCTATAAATTTAACAACGTTAAAAATAAATAATAACCAACATACTTTTATTTTAATATTTTATTTGCAAGATTTAATTTTAAATTAATTGCATAAAACTCCTTAAATATAACAGTTTGATTATTATAGCATTAATTTAAATTAAAATTATTTGTTATTTTTGCCTGTCATCAGACCACTTATTAGGTAAAGTTTTTATATAGTGATTATTGCAGTTAATAATTATATATCAAATAACAATATACAATTAAAGTAATAACTTCCCTGCAAATACACAACTCAATCCGATTAAGAGAAGGTTTATATGAAAAACATTAACTATAAGCTCGCTACACTTACCCTTTGTACTCTTTTTGCCTCTTCTGCGTTAGCTAATAATACACAAGCCCCTATCCGCCTCGTTATTCATGGTGGTGCAGGTACAATAACTAAAGATACCATCACCCCAGAACAAGAAAAAGAATATAAAGCCAAACTGACCGAAGCATTAAATGCTGGATATGCTGTTTTAAATAGCGGAGGCACCAGTATTGAAGCTGTACAAAAATCGATTAATGTTATGGAAGACTCTCCTCTTTTTAATGCAGGTAAAGGTGCTGTTTTTACTCACGATGGTAGAAACGAACTTGATGCTTCTATTATGGATGGTAAAACGCGCAAAGCGGGTGCTGTTGCTGGTGTTACCACAGTAAAAAATCCGATTAATGCCGCTATTGCGGTAATGGAAAAAAGTCCACATGTTATGATGGTTTCTCAAGGGGCTGATCTTTTTGCCAAAGAGCAAGGGTTAACCATCGTTGATCCGAGTTATTTCCGTACTGAATATCGTTGGCAACAACTACAAAAAGCATTAGAAAAAGAACAAGTTGTATTAGATCATGATGGTAAAACTGCGGCTCTTTTTGCTGATCCGATGATGTATGATTATAAATACGGCACTGTTGGCGCTGTTGCATTAGACCAACATGGTAATTTAGCGGCGGGAACATCAACAGGTGGAATGACCAATAAACGTTATGGTCGTGTGGGCGATTCCCCTATTATCGGTGCAGGTAATTATGCGGATAATGAAACGGTTGCGGTATCGGCAACAGGATCAGGTGAAATGTTTATTAGAACGCTGACCGCATTTAATATTGCAGCCCAAGTTAAATATCAAAAACTACCACTAGAGCAAGCGGCACAAAATGCACTTGATGAAGTAAAAGCGATAAATGGAAGTGGTGGTGTTATCGTATTAGACAAATCTGGAAACTATACGATGAGCTTTAACTCTGAGGGAATGTATCGAGGCACCATTGGTAATGATGGCAAACCACTAGTCGCCATTTATAAAGATTAACCTTCATTATTTTAAAACTATGCCTTTGGTTTTTAGCGACTGTTATTAAAAATACAGATAAACCAAGGGCATAATATTAAGCCATTTCCACGATCATCCCCCTATTTTGATCTCTTTATTCCTTTCATGGGTAAAACCCACTGTTCACTTTTCACTCCAAAACCGTTTATAAAACAAACGTTATGGACTAAAAACAAACACGATCGCCTCTACTTATTAAAATGATCCTTTGAAAAAGTAGCTTTTTTCTTTTTTAGATCTGTTAGAATATTCAGCATAGTTATATTGATTTAATAAGGAAATTGCTGTGGATTTTCACCACGACGATCAAGAAATAACACCAGAAACATCACTTGTATTAGCGGAAAAACAACCATTATTAGATCTCAATGCAACTTTCACCTCTCCGACACAAACTAACCCTGCACTGGCTTATTTACGCAGTTTAGGCTCTAAACGTAGTCGCCAAACGATGGGATCGTTTTTAACGATCGTGGCAAAAATGATTGGCTTCTCTTCAATAAAGCATTGCCAATGGGGAGCACTTCGCCGCCACCATATTCAAGCAATTATCGACATGTTATCTGATGCGGATAAAGCACCCGCCACGATTAACACTTATTTAGCTGCACTAAAAGGTGTCGCTTTAGAAGCATGGGCGATGAAGTTGATGGATACAGAAAGCTATCAACATATTCGCCAAGTAAAATCGGTAAGAGGCAGTCGATTACCTAAAGGTCGAGCGCTTACTGGACATGAAATTCGCGCACTTTTTCGCTGTTGTGAAAAAGACCACTCCTCAAAAGGTTTAAGAGATGCGGCCATATTAAGTGTACTACTTGGTTGTGGATTACGCCGTTCAGAAATTGTTGCGCTTAATTACGAGCATATTCAATTTCGTGATCAAGCTTTTATTGTTAGAGGAAAAGGTAATAAAGAAAGAATATCCTATATGCCAGAAGATACTTGGGAGCGTGTTCAATTATGGATCGATGAAATAAGGGGATCACAAGATGGCGCCCTTTTCACACGTATTCGCCGCTTTGATGATGTAACGGATGAACGAATAACAGACCAAGCCATTTATTATATTTTAGAGACACGTCAACAAGAAAGTGGCATTGATAAATTTGCTCCTCACGATCTGCGACGCACTTTTGCCTCTGCAATGTTAGATAATGGCGAAGATATTGTAACCGTAAAAGATGCCATGGGTCATGCCAGTATTATGACTACACAGCGCTATGATAGACGTGGTGATGATCGTCTTAGAAAAGCGGCTCGACATTTACGTTTTTAGCCTTTTATATTGTAAAAATATACCCAATTCAATCAATGATATTGGGTATATAAATTTTCATCTTATTAATTTTAGCTATGGCTTATCTAAATGGCGGCTCATTAAAGGTTCTTAATTTACGAGAATGTAATTTATCTTCTTCGTCTTTTAATAACTCAATTGCATGAATACCTATTTGTAAATGCTCTGATACCGCACCTTCATAAAAGTGATTAGCTTGTCCTGGTAATTTTATTTCACCATGTAACGGTTTATCAGATACACATAACAAAGTGCCATAAGGAACGCGAAAACGATAACCTTGAGCGGCAATAGTGGCACTTTCCATATCCACGGCAACGGCTCGACTTAAACTAAATCGCCTTGATGTTGCTGAAAAACGTAATTCCCAATTGCGATCATCTGTTGTCACAACCGTTCCTGTTCTTAATCGTTGTTTGATTTCATGTCCAGGCTTACCGCTAATGGCTTTAGTGGCATCATAAAGTGCACGCTGAACTTCAGCAATATTAGGAATAGGAATATCTGGCGGTAATACAGCATCTAAAATATGATCATCTCGTAAATAAGCATGAGCTAAAACGTAATCACCTAATAATTGGCTTTCTCTTAAGCCTCCACAATGACCAATCATTAACCAAACATGAGGACGTAAAACCGCCAGATGATCACAAATTGTTTTGGCGTTTGACGGCCCAACACCAATATTCACTAATGTTATTCCCGGCCCTTCTTTTGCAATTAAATGATAGGCGGGCATTTGATATTTTTTCCATGTCAGATCAGAAATTAATTTTTCCGGATCAACCGTATCGGCGGTTATTTGCTGAAAACCTGCACAAGAAAGTGCGCAATATGGACTATTTTTATCAGCAACTTGTGCACAGGCCCAACGAACGAATTCATCCACATAGCGGTTATAATTGGTGAATAAAATATAAGGTTGCACATCTTCAGGTAAAGTTCCGGTATAATGCTTTAAACGAGCCAAAGAAAAATCCGTCCGTAGTGCATCAAAATGTGAAAGAGGTAAAAGCTCGCTGTCATCAATTAAACCATCGGTAATATCATCACCAATTTTAGAGAGATCGGTAGTCGGAAAATATTTTGCTAAAGAGGCGCTCATTGACCGATCAAAACCAATGCCAGTGCCATCAATGACAAAAGGATATGGTATCTCTTGTTTTGAGGCCGTCACTTCAAAAGAGACATGATAAGCATCCGCAATAAGTTGCAGTTGCTCAGTTAAATAATTTTCAAATAAAGTTGGATTGGTGATAGTAGTAGAATAAGTACCTGATTTTGATAAACGCCCATAAGCTCTTGTTTTATCTTCTTTTTTAACATCACCATACCAATGTACGGTTAATTGCGGATAAGCAAATAGACCTTCAGCCCTTTGTTTTATATCAGGTAATTTTCCATCTTGAGCATACATAATAATAGCATTACGTAAGGCATCAACAGCATTTTGATATTGTTGTTTTAACTCATTAATAATTTTTTGAATTTCTGGGTTATGAGGTTTTGACATAAAGGAGCCTCTACTTATTCTCACGTTTTTCACATCATAGCAAGAAGCTCTATTTTGACCAAAGAATAAAATTAATAAAAATTATATGAGCATTTTCCACCTAATGAGACTAGTTGTCCTTTATTTAGTTTTAACGTAATATCAACGCTGTCTTCTTTAATGATTTTATTTCGACTCAATAGATGGGAGAATAGCTCTCCTAGCCTTGGTTTTTTATTATTTAGTTGTTTTATTATCTCGTTCATCTTTTCATTTAAAATTTTATCATAAGTTATTTCGATATTATTATTAATAGCAACCATATCATAGATAAAATTATATAACTTACTTTCAAATGGTTGAGCTAAGGGAATATCTAGATTTATTTTATCGCTACTTTTTTTAAAAAATTTTATTTTTAATTCAATTAAATCATCAGAAAGAGTCTTTATACTATAAATTTGTTCTTGCTTAACAACATTACTCATAGAAAAAGATGTTGTTAATGTGTAGTAATCAAAAGAATCATTATATGATTTAATTAAGGTGATCCCTTCTTGATTTAGTAAATAATAAATTGCCTTTTTATTTTCCTCTGAGATATCTTTAGTTAAAGTTTCAAATTCTTCCATTGCCTCGTTTTGATCTTTACTTTTTATTTTTTCACCATTGAAAATATAAGTATTTCTATTTATATCTTTTATTAGTGCATTTTTTATATTTAAGTTAGTATTACTATTTTCTGTTTCTAAGTTAACATTACTATTTTCTATCGCTTTGCTTACGAGCTGTCTTATTGCACTAAAGTTAACTTGATTAAAGTTACTTTTATTAAGCTTTAAGTCTATTTCACCAGAACGTATTTTATTATCTAATTCAATATACAACTCAGCAAAAATTTGATCATTAAGCTCATTTTTATCTAACTTTTCATATAGACATTTCAATGCAATTTCATTAGAAAAAATTGATGAATGCCGATTAAATGCATTAATTATTGTTGACATTTTATTAAGTTGTTCATTGTCTATATCCGTTATAGAAATATTATAATTATCTATTGAAATCGTAATATTTCTATCATTAATATCAATTTTTATTCTTTCTTTATATGCATCTGAAGCCATAGTTTTTAGCATTAAAACATGATATAGCATTTTAAAATGATTTTTGTCATCAAATAGATCTTGATATACAATATTTTCAACTGTTTTTAGTGCTTTTTCTCTTTTGTTTGATTGGAACCAGTCTTTTATTTTATCCCATAATGACATCACATCTTTTGTTTTTTCTCCTTGTGATATTCTTAATATTTGTGAATTAGAAATATCATTGTGATTAATTTTTACACTCATCATATTTTCCTCTTAAATTAACCATATAATAATTAAAATTACATTTAAGAGAAGAACACTTTTAGTGAAACTATGCTATAAAAAATCACCCACTATAAATCATATTAGTCGTATTTCCTTTAAGTTTATGGAATTAAAAAACTTAATACGATCGGCAAGGTAACTGCTGCAAGCATGGTTTGTGATGTAATGATCCCCGCCATTAGCTCAGAATCCCCTCCTAGCTGTCGAGTTAAAATATAAGAAGTTGGGGCTGTAGGGATAGAAAAGAAAATGACTAAAAGCATCATAACTAATGGAGACAAACCTAAAAAATTAGCAACACTATATGCAATTATCGGTACAATAAGCAACCGAGTCACTGTGTTAATACTAATCATTTTACTTTCTGCTTTTAGTGTTGATAAATGTAATGCCGCACCAATACAGATAAGCCCTAAAGGTAAACTAGTCGCAGCTAACAATTTTAGAAATTGATCGCTACCAAAAGGAAGCCCTATTCCTGATAAATTGATAACAATCCCTATTACGCAAGAGATAATTAATGGATTTTTAATAATTGGGAAGATTAATTGACGAAAAGTTACATTTTGCCCTGCGGTTAAACAAAGCACTGAAGTCACATTTGATAGAGGAACCAAGGTTGCTAATATCAAAGCAGCTATTCCTAAACCTTCAACGCCAAATAAATCAGCGACAATAGCTAAACCTAAATAAGTGTTAAACCGAATATTGCCTTGAACGATCGCACCAAAGCGGCCAGCAGACCAGCCGGTTATTTTTTTAAAAATAACACACAAAATAGTGGTAATGATGACTACTGAGAAAATAGCCCCAGCAAGGTGAGGTAATTGAGGATCAGATAAAGGAGCATTAGCCAAGCTATTGAGAAGTAATGCAGGAAAGAGTAAAAAATAATTTAATTTTTCAGCCCCTACCCAAAATGCAGGTTCAAATGCTTTATTTCTTCTTAAAATAGCGCCTAGCGCAATTAACGCAAATAAAGGCCATAACGTTAACAACACATTTTGCATAGTGTTTGCCCCAGAAAAATAGTCATAATTTACAATATCGTAACATTAGCAAAATTACCAACTGATATTGTTAATATAAAAGCTAATTCAAAAAATGATAAAAATAAAAAATTTTCGCATTTTAAGCCCAACTTTTTCTGTTCTATAATGCTAGGTATAATTTTTATGTCAATAAGGCACTATTTATAAATTTTATAAATCAATATACATTCGATAACAGTGTAAACTTGCCTGAGCCAAGCTAGAATAGTACTCTCGCTCTTCTAAAACAGTGAACCCTTGTTTTAAATAAAATAGCATCGCATTAGGCGTTGCATCTAAAAATAATTTAACAAAATTTCTTTGTTTAGCTTCATATTGTAGCTTTTTAAGAATAAGTCCTGCATATCCTTTTCCCATGCATTCCGGTAATGTAAAAATAGCTTCAGCAAAGCCTGTTTTAAGATCTAAAAATCCAGAAGCTACGGGAATAGATAATTTTTTATCATCAATAACATAGAAAGGATTATTAATAATAGATTGTCTATAGCCGTCAGGCATTTCATCAGGAGTCCAAGCGGCTAATATATCGGGCGGATAGACATGTTGACAGCCAAAACGTAACGCTTTATTTCTTAAATACCATAATCGTTTTGCTTCATGAGGCTCCGCAAGCCTAAGTTGAACACCTTCCATTATAACCTCATTAGCCACTGTATATATTGTAATTATAGAAGTTATTATTCACTATTTTATTTTTATATCACTATTATAAGATTATTTTTATAATGTCCTAAGTGTATCCATTACGCCTGATACACTTAGGCTAATTCACTTGTTAGTTAACTATTTTAGTATAGTTATCTTGTTATTTTCATCGTTATTACACTCAACATTATTCGAAGATGGCAATAATAATGCAATAATATATCCTAATAATAAAATAAAACGCACTATCACCATTGTATCTGAAGAAATAAGTAATGGATATGGTGTAAGGACCATGGTGCCTATGGTAAAGATCAGTGCAATAGTGATAGGATATTTGAAACCGAAATCTCTTACTCGTTGAGTTAAAATAAGTGCAAATACGTAGATTTGTGCTATTAATAATATGAATTCGACTATACCATAAGAACTAAAAGAGAATTGGTAGAAAAATAATTTATCAGGATCATTCTCAACGGAATCAGGTAACAAGGTCATAAATAACATATATATTAAACCGTTTACAATACCAAATAACACAGAAAAAACCACTTCTGCTCCTAAAAAAGAGAGTCTATCCCGTCTTTTTTCCTTCCATTGATAAACTATTTTAGTTTTCATATTCAATCCTTTCTATTTTAAAATTGTATTCTTTCATATCATATATAATATACTTAATATTCTTACCTAAAACTATATGTTTATAAGACAGTATAAGCAATTCTAACATCTTCTGTTTTGATTATTGAAAGAGACAATCAACAAAGTTCTAAATACTTTTAAGCACATATGATGAAATTTTAGACTCACTATATCGGCTCAAAATAGACACTACCGCTCTTTTATCTAATTGATAATAGAGCGGTTTTATCATTTTGAAATTTATTTCACCATTTTATTGATCCACTTAATTTCTTCGTTCGTGAATCGAATATTGCTTTCTTTATTTGTATCAGTATCTTGCAAGATTTTGTCTTTAATTAATTGGCTAACAGGGACAATAATATTAAAATGGTCTCCATTTTTTATATTATAAATTTTCAGAGGAATATCGTGTTCCATTGCAACCACACGTAATTCATTGAATTCATTCCAAAAATAATCATGACCTTCAAAATAAAATGTTGGTGTTTTTATTGATTTAATATAGCGGTATACAGAGCGGACATTAAATTCTTCTTCGTTGTTTTTATCAAAGGGTAATTCAACCATCATCCGCCCTTCTGTGCGTAGTTTAAGATCAGGTATTCCTCCTAAAGAGAATATTGCCCTGAATTTATCACTGTATTCACTAGCCAATAATGCTCTCGTTCCCCCAGTGCTATGTCCTACTACGTAAATACGTTTAGGATCAATATAAGGTAATGACGCTAAATATTCTCTAGCTGAGTCTAAATCTTCTAATTCACCATAAAACATTTCATAGCGACCAGGGTTGGTATTTTCACCACGAAAAGAAGGTATCATGAGTACCATATTAGGATCACGAAACGTCGCTCCTGTTTGGTCATTTTCAACTGGTTGTGGTGTCCAAAAATAATCATCTCCTCCTATCCCACCATATCCTCCATTCAGCCAAATCACCGCAGGTAGTTTATTTTTTTTTATTCGCCGGCGGAGGGGTTAAATAAGCATACATATCACCTAGTTTGGCCGGATATTTAACTACATTGAATATTTCTGCTGGCGCTTCCCAAGGTGCTTCAGTATTGTCAAAACTATCATTTATAATTTGTGTTTTAAAACGCTGATGTGCTTCAAATAAGGTTTCATCGCGAACATCGATATTCGCATTCGCCGAGAAAGTACCAATTGTTAGTAAAGAAAAAATAAGCGCAGGAGCAATTTGTCTAAAACATCTCTTTTTTAGAACCATATCAATCAATTTCCTTATAGATTATTTAAGTAGTGGAATAATAGTATAGATAGCTTAAAAATTTTGAATAGCATTTTTCTTGAACAACGAAAAATAGATGTAAAAAGTATCTTAATTGGAATGGTTAAATTGCTTAAAAATTAAATAGGCAGAAAACGGTTTTTGTTTTCAGAAATTATTTTACCATTTTTTGGGCTATATTGAGAGCATTCAAACAATTAAAGAACACCATTATCCCTTTTTGATATAACACCTAGATCTCTGCTTGCCATGTTCACGAGACACTTCAATCCGGAGATTGGTTGACGAATCAATACAGATTTATAATGAAAGGCGACCCCATTTATTATTAAACTATAAAACGCCCGATGAGGTTCATCGAGCATTTTATACCTGAAAAGTTGTCAACCTATATCAAGATTAGTCATTATTTTTCAATGGATGGAAGTGTTTTTTCTTGTTAACAATTTACTATAAAATTTTTTAAAGCTTTTCCCAAAGAAAAATAATTCAAATTATGCATACGCTACAAAATGACATCGTTGAAATTATTCTCTGACCCTTTTTATGCTCTAAAACCTCGCCAAATGTTTTCTCCCAATCGCTATATTAAGAAATCACCCATACTGGCAATTTTAAGCCCCTTTCGTGTAGATTTTTAATATCGGGTGAATTGCACGAACTACAGTTATTGCTAGGACTCCAAGTAAAACAATAAATAAGTTAATATTAGTTAACTTATTAGCTTGGAGAAAAGAATATGCACCCATCAAAAGTAAGAGTTTATGTATTTAATTGGAGTACTTTTGTGATGGTATTAGGAATATTAGCATCATTATATTTTCATATTTCTACTCAAAATAACATAGCAGATAGAGACAAAGAAAATAGAGAAAATGAAAGAAATAATATAAGAACAATGTTCGCCTATGAGATTTCATATAATCAATCAAATCTAAGACTTTTAGAAGGAACTAAAAATGCAGGTTTTGATAAAGAAAAGTGCCAAGCAGAAATCTGCACTGCTAGTCCTGTTGAACTCAATGTATTTGCTGGCATAAGATTGATGATTCTAAACTCGCTAAGAGATGATGTATATACTATTTATCTACCTCAGATATATCTTCTTGAACCTAAAGAAGTCTCGTTAATAATGAATTATTATTACAGTCAGAAAGAGCTATTACAAAGCTCAAAAGCCATTCAGATAGGATTAGCCCAAAATAGAGACAATAAAAAATGGCTTGAAGAAAAAACATACCTTCTTACCCATAGTTTTGAGAATGAATACTTATTAGGCGAACAAATACTGTCAATGTATAAAGCTTATATTCCTGATGAATTAGTGAATAAACGTTAATACTCAAAAAATGATATGGCTTATCTACATACTTCTTACAAGATGCCATTCAATATAACCCCTTGAAAGGGTGTACAGAATTACTGGTTTAGAGTGTCCACATATTGTCCACACTTGAACACTTAAGGGCACTTTTTAGCTCTTTTTGATGGTTTTATATACAAAAAAAGGCATCTTAAAAAAGATGCCTTTCTCTATAACTTATTGATTATCTTTGATTTACTTATTTTGCAGTCGTGCGAATCAAGTAATCAAAGGCGCTTAATGAGGCTTTTGCACCTTCACCCGCGGCGATAATAATTTGTTTATAAGGAACAGTTGTACAGTCACCCGCAGCAAATACCCCTTTAATATTGGTTTCACCACGTGAATCAACCACGATCTCACCAATTTTATTACGCTCAACAGTTCCGTCTAACCATTGTGTGTTTGGCAGTAAACCAATTTGGACGAAAATACCCGCTAAGGCAATATCATGCATAGAATCGTTAGTGCGATCTTTATATTTTAGCCCTGTTAACTTAGTGCCATCTCCATATACTTCTGTTGTTTGGGCATTTAAGATAACATCGACATTACTTAAGCTACGCAGTTTCTTTTGTAAAACAGCATCGGCTCTCATTTCTGAGGCAAATTCTAGTACGGTCACGTGCTCCACTAAACCAGCTAAGTCAATAGCAGCTTCAACACCGGAGTTACCACCACCAATAACAGCCACTCTTTTACCTTTAAATAGAGGACCATCACAATGTGGGCAGTATGTTACACCGCGAGTACGGTACTCGTTTTCACCCGGTACGTTCATATTTCTCCAGCGAGCACCCGTGGCAATAATTAAGCTACGGGTTTTTAAAATCGCACCAGATGCGGTTTCAATTTGGTGTAGATCACCTTCCGCTGCTCCCGGAATTAAACGGCTGACAGTTTGGCTGTCAATAACATCAACTTGATAATCATCAACATGAGCTTTTAAAGCCCCAGCTAATTTTGCACCTTCTGTTTTAGGTACAGAGATATAGTTTTCAATATCAACAGTATCAAGAACTTGTCCACCAAAACGTTCACCGATAAGACCTGTATTTAAGCCTTTACGTGCAGCATATACTGCCGCTGACGCCCCCGCAGGGCCGCTTCCGACAATCAAAACATCAAAGGCATCTTTTTTATTTAATAACTCTGCAGTGCGTTTTTCTGCATTGCTATCTACTTTGCTAACAATTTCAGCTAAAGTCATACGACCTTGGCCAAACTCGTTGCCATTTAAGAATACCGCAGGAACGCCCATGATATTACGTTCCTGAATTTCATTTTGGAACATGCCTCCGTCAATCGCCGTATGGGTGATGTTCGGATTTAAAATCGCCATTAAGTTTAATGCCTGAACAACATCAGGGCAGTTATGACAAGAGAGCGAATAATAGGTTTCGAAATGAAACTCACCGTCTAACTGACGAATTTGTTCAAGTAATTCTGGGGCTTCTTTAGATGGATGACCACCGGTTTGTAATAATGCTAAGACTAAAGAAGTAAACTCATGACCTAATGGCGAGCCTGCAAAACGAACGCCCGTTGTTTTCCCTGGGTTGGTAATAAGAAAAGATGGTTTGCGCACATTAGCACTGTTATCTTCACGGTATGTGACTTTATCAGATAACGGTTCAATTTCTTTTAATAAGGCTTGGATATCAGCAGAATGTTTGCTGTCGTCTAATGTTGCAACTAACTCAACTGGCTGGGTTAATCGTTCTAGGTAAGCTTTCAGTTGAGCTTTTAAATTATTATCTAACATTTTTGCACCCTCAATAAAATCGGGTGCCGAAACACCCGATAAATAACTACGTTAGTAGCTTCTTTAGTGGCTTGATTCTTATTTAGAATTTTTTAGATTTTGCCAACTAAATCCAGTGATGGAGCTAAAGTTGCATCACCTTCTTTCCATTTTGCTGGGCAAACTTCACCTGGGTGGCTAGCAACATATTGAGCTGCTTTTACTTTACGTAACAGGTCAGCTGCATCACGGCCAATACCTTCAGCAGTAATTTCGATTGCTTGGATGATACCTTGTGGGTCAACAACGAAAGTACCACGATCTGCCAGACCTTCCGCTTCACGCATATTTTCAAAGTTACGAGTTAATGCGCCAGTTGGGTCACCGATCATGCCATATTTGATTTTACCGATAGTTTCTGAGCTGCTATGCCATGCTTTATGAGTAAAATGAGTGTCAGTAGAAACAGAGTAAATTTCTACACCCATTTTTTGGAATTCTTCATAATGATCAGCTAAGTCACCTAATTCTGTTGGACAAACAAAGGTAAAGTCAGCTGGATAGAAGAAGAAAATGCTCCATTTGCCTTCGACGTCCTTTTCAGTCACTTCTACGAATTGACCGTCTTTAAATGCCATGTTTTTGAATGGTTTGATTGGGGTATTAATTAAAGACATTGTATTTCCTCCTGTTTGGTATGAATCTAATGTACCTATTCCAATTGAGAATATCTAATACATTCCTACTATCATATCAATAGGTTTTACCTAATGAGTTTAATAAATTGATAGAGATAGATTAACGAAATGTAGCGACTAACGCAAATGACTAAAAAAAATACAAAAAAACACGATTTAATGACAAAAAAAGCTAATTATTGCTATTTTTAGCAGTAAAAATATAAAATTAACTCTCTAAAAAGTAACAATTATTTTTTCAATTTAGCGCTTTTTATCACATATATACAGATCAAATCTCTTTGGCGGTTTTTAAAATAGTATAAGTGCATTTAAAAGCGGCCTGTTGGATCCGATAAATATCTTGGTTATCGGTGGTAGATTGTACAACTGCATCACCGGCTTGAAAACGTTGTAGCTCTCCCCAAGGCGCTTCCATTGCAAACTCAGCGGTTTGTTTTGGAACAATAAAATAATTCATTTCAATCCCTTTAGGGATAAAAACTTGATAGCCTTGCCTTATCGGTGTGATGCTTTTCGCTTTGTCTGCATCAGCCAGATTATAGCGCTGAGCAAATTTATCTTTTCTGACCAGAATTTCTTCATTACCTGTTGCTGGACAAATATTTTGTACAACCCAATCACCCGCTTTGGCTGGCTCCGAAATAGTTTCAACCCCTTCACCTTTTATGTAAGTGGTGATCACTTCCCCTTCTTTTGCAGGTCTGGCTAAAACGGGTTTGGTTTTGATAGCCACACCAGTGATGGCCATTTTCTCCGCTTGAGCAAAATAAGAAATGCGATCTTTTTGAGGTAAATGAGTGAGTGGTTCAGCCACAGAAAATCTAGGTAGCAAGGCAGAGGCGAGAAATAATATTGCTATGCTATTTTTATAATGTTTGTAAGGCATATAGGTACTGTCTATCTTATCTGTCATCTTATTTATCTTATCTATCATCTTATTCATACAGATGCATGGGTAGCATTTTGGTTTTACCATATATCAATGGTATATCGAATATTATGACAAATTAAAAAATAACAGTATCAATAAAATCAGCAAGTAATGAACTAAGAATAAAAAAGCGAGGAGTCTCACAACTTATAATAAAAAACTAATAAAAAACCACCGAAATAGTTATAAAGTGCCTCATTAGTAGTGAGAACTATTTGAAAAAACAGTGCGTTGAAAAAAATGATGACATGATAAAAGAAATATGCGAGGCAGCATGCTCAAAACGACAGAAGCTATAGCATATGGATAGCCTCTGTCTAGCATTATCATAGTCTACCTGTTTTTCGTAACGCTCGTCGAAAATAGGATACTGGCATTTTAGGACAAATTTGCTCTTTGACGGCTGGATTATTTTCTAGCTCTTCTTTTTCAATATCATTATTTTTGCTTCTGTTCCGTAATGGTGTTTCTGTTTTATTCATCTTCCCTTACCTCAGAGATCAATGCCTCATTAATGGCTTCTATTTTTTCGACTGCTTCATTAAGTATAAAAGCAATGCGTTGCGCTTTTTCTACAGAAAGTTGTTTCAATACTAACTTATGACGTAATACCGCTTTTAATTTTCCTACCGCAAATTCGATTTCCTCAGAAACTCCCCCTGCGTTTTGTGATAAATCACGTGCATAAGCCAGCTTATTTTGAATATTTTTTTCTGTTTCTTGGTTTTCTGCTAAAAATGCTGAACCTTCTGGCGTAATACTATAATTTTTACGGCCTTTTTCAGCGATATTAGCAACAACTAAATCTTGCTCTTCTAATAGTGTCAGTGTTGGATATATAACCCCTGGACTTGGTACATATAGTCCTGAAGATGCTTCGTCTATTCCTCGAATAATTTCATACCCATGGCTAGGTTTTGCCGCGATCATACTCAACAAAAGGACACGTAAATCACCATGGTCAAACATACGTTTTAATTGACGACCTTGGCCTCTTCCTTTTCCTTTACCGGCACCACAACCTCGGCCATGTCGTTTACCATGCTCTTGCTGTTTTTCACCGTGACAACAGCCATGATCGGCATGACCATTATGCTCATGACTTTGCTCACCCTGTTGGCAACATTCGCCATGACGTTCTTGGTGATGGCCCCTTTCACCATGACAACAATGTTCATTATTGCCATTGTGGTGTTGTCCTCTGTGTTTACCTTTACCACCACAACGTCCGATGCCATGACCACCATTATCGGTGTGTTGTTGATAAAGCGAATGTAACGCTTGGATCATCATAATATTCCCTCATTTTTTAGATATATCGAAATCATTGATGACCAATATAATCCGATATATCTAAATGATCAAGTTTTAGATATATCTATTTACTTTTATCTATCATAAGGAATAGTAACAATATGATTTATCTATAGTTACATTCTATCATTCACGCCTAATTATGAATGATTCTCATTCTCGAACTTGATTTTATGTGCTATTTATAACGAAAATAAGGAGCTAGACAAACGAAACAAGCAAAGGAAGGAGTAACTTTAGTGACAGCGTCACTTTTATAAGGGTAAACTAAAAAAGTTAGCAACCTTTTCCTTGCTAACTTTTACTATGTTAAATAATAAATAGAACAAAATAACTATTTTAATGCAGATAGGACAACTTTTTTAATATAGTCGCACCCTGCTTTAATATGCTCTTCACCCCATTTGTCAGTGTTTTTTATCGTTAATTGTAAAAGACTTAAGTGGTTAACTTGCTTCCATTCATCTTTACCTAAATGACATTGTTGACAAAACTGAGCAGGTATATCATCGCTATTACGAGCACACAGCACTAATAGGTTGAGATCTTGCTTATATTGGCTTTTTATTTCTAAATTTTTATAAATAGCATTATTTAGCTGATTTTGTATTTTTAAACATTGGTTGCCTTTAATTGCAATGGCAAAAGTAAGTTTATTAAAATCTGAAACTGGCAAAATATGAATAGCATAAGAGATACCCGATTTTTCAAATTCGTTCTCTTGTTTTAATTGTTGTTCCAGTTTTACTCTAGCTTCCCATTGATTTTGAGCGCATTGCCCATACCCAAAATGATTAAAAGCATATAGCTGATGGATCCCCCACATTGATGCAACTGCAGGTGCTGATTGGATCCCATCGATTTCATCGGGAATATTCCCCTCTTCTGGGCACAGTTTTGGCGGGTTAGCGAGAAAACGGCTTAATCGAGCATCTTTTATACAAACAATCCCCGTAGGATAAGGAGAAAATCCCGCTTGAAATGGCTCAAAAGAAACAGAATCAGCTCTTGATAGCTGAGTAAAACTATCATAAATATCTGAGGTTAACTCAAGTAAAGGTGCTTCTTGCTTAAGTTTATCGCACAATATGTTATAAGGGATGATGCTATTATTTTCGTCAAGAAACAGGCTTTTCATATAGCCTAATTGGGATGCATCAATGTGAATATAGAATGAGTTGTTATGTTGTTTTTCACACTCTTCACGTAATTCGAAAAGAGGCTTAAGTTTGTCAATGCTACCGTATGTCGATGAGCCTAACACGCCAATAATACCGAGTATCGGCTCTCCCTGCTCGATTAGACGAAGCACAATATGACGCGTTTTAGCTATATCTGTTTTAAACTCTTCATCTATTGGTAAGGCAATGAGATTATCATAACCTAACCCCAAGATATCCATCGCCTTCTTCCAAAATTCGAAGCGGTATATCGGTACTAGTAATTTACCTAAATGCATCGTTCTTGTCATGCCTGTACCACGACAAGTTAAATGGCTGACATCATCAAAAATATCTCGCTCATATAGCTGTTCACTGATGGATAAAATATCAGTGATAGACATATTAAATAACTCAAATGCTTTTTTATCTGCAACCAGATCTCTTGATTTTGGATGACGTGCAATCGCCATCGGCAGTGTTTTTAAATTTCTCAAAGCCCACAAAATTTCATAACAAGCAAAAACATGACTGGTGGTAATATGTCCAAATGCTTTATCTGGCTCAAAACCGATTAGTTTACACAAATCATGAGTTATTTTTTGCTCTTGCTGTTTTTGTATGGGTGAATGTTTGTTAAAAACATTATCAGCATTATAGGCCAGTGCAGAAAGGTAGCCTAATTTCGCCAATCGCATGACGGGAGAGTTGTAATGTGAGAAATAAGGCTCAATCTCAGGTTTATTATTCATTAGCTGCTGGTTTAAATTATTTAAAATATCACCATAAGATCCCTTCACAGCTTTATTTTCAATAGTATTGCTTTTTATTTTGTTCTCTAATCTCTCATTAGTATTTATCTGTGAGTTATTTGGACTAGAATAAAAGGACTCACTATCCATCAACATCTTTACCATCTCTCGATGATAACATGTTAGGGTATCCACGGTTCGGGTATCAAACACACGCTCTGCAGCACTCAGACAGGTTTCTTTGTGATTTGCCATCATCGCACCTATATATAAATTTTTGTTATCAATTTTAATCAGAATTGAGTTTATTTTACGTAAATAATTAGTCTCTTTTTAAATGATATACTACATGATGAGTAAGAATCTTCTTTATTTTATTGATATCAGATAAGATTTTCCAAGTTCGTTCTAAAGTTTTAACTTTTTCATGATAAATGATTTAGTTTTATTAATTAGTTTATAAATTTCATTATCAATTTTGATTTATGCTATTTTTCAAAACTTATTATAATATTTTTACCATAGTCGATACTTAAATCTGTTTTATTTTAAATAAGTAATTTTTTATCTTAGATAAGATGGATTATTAAGTGAGGTTTATTTTTATAATGACGCAAAAAGCACAGGATCATATTAAAGCTTCTTAAATTTTTTATAGAGAATAAAAAAACACATAATATCTTTATTATGTGTTTTTTCAGAATAATCGTGATTGAGAATGAGAATGCTTTTATAACTTATAATAAATAAAATAAATTTATTTTCGCTCTACACCAGTGATTTATTCATATCAATCTCAAGCACTACTTTACCAATTAAGTCACCAGACTCCATTAATTGATGTGCTTTGGCAACTTCTTGTAAAGAAAAGACCGCATTAATAATAGGCTTAATTTGACCTTTGATAATCAACGGCCATACTTGTTGTTTTAATTCTTGTGCTATATGCGTTTTTTCTTCTGGCGTTCTAGAACGCATGGTAGAACCTGTATGAATTAATCGCTTAAGCATCAGTGGCATCATATTTAAGTTTTTAGGGGCCCCTTTCATCATGCCAACTTGGATCACTCTGCCAAATTTCGCCGCAACTTGATAATTTTTTTCCACATAATCGCCGCCGATAATATCAAGTATGACATCAACGCCTTTACCTTGAGTTAATACAGGAATTTCTGTAGCAAAATCTTTCTCACGGTAATTAATAACATGATTAGCCCCTAATTTTTGGGCAACTTCGGCTTTTTCTTTTGAACCTACCGTTGTGTAAATTTCACAACCAAGATTGTGTGCTAACATAATCGCCATAGAGCCAATCCCAGAAGTGCCCCCATGGATCAAAACCGATTCCCCGGCTTTTAACTGACCGAGTTGAAATAGATTTGCCCAAACAGTAAATAAATTTTCAGGTAATGCTGCCGCTTCAATATCGGTTAATCCTTGCGACGGTAAAGCGATATCTTCATGGACTAAACAATATTCAGCATAACCGCCACCAGCAACTAAAGCACAAACACGATCACCTATTGCCCATTTTGTACAATGTTCACCTAATTTCACCACTTCGCCAGCAATCTCTAATCCTAATATAGGAGATGCATCGGCTGGCGGTGGATAACTACCTTGACGTTGAAAAATATCGGGGCGATTAACACCCGCTGCATTAACTTTTACCAACATATAATGAGGGGGTAATGATGGTAATGGGCTATTTTCTAATTGCAGTTTATCAACGCCACCGGGTTCAGTAATAACCACTTGCGTCATAAAAGCAGGTAAGTCATTATTTTTTATCATGATGTCACCTTACTTAGAAATGAATGAGATCTTTATCAACAATCACTATCGCATAAAAATAGTCATTTTATTTAAGTAATGATGTTATTGAGATAAATTTATTTTTGCATAGAACAAATTATAAACACTGTTATAGCCATCCCTGTTTTTGATGCTGAGTACAAATCGGACATAAGGTGGCATTAGGCTCCCAAGCAAAAAAAGCAAGGCGGCATTTATCACATTGCGCATCATAATAATGGTAGTGTGTCGGTGTGCTATTTTTAGCAATTTGTTCTACGACTTTTATTGATTTTGGAAAACAGACAACTTGGCAGTTCATACAACCGGTACAACGTTTTTCATCAATGATAAAGCGATTATCTTCGATTGTGATTGCACCTTCATCACACACCTTGGCACATGCAGAACAAAGAATACAACTTTCTTTATCTAATTGAATATGGAACCAGCTATCTTGCGGATAAAGCTGTTTCCTTGCATTTAATCCTGTTTTTACGTGACCTTTATTAAGTGGCTTTTCATCTAATTTTTGTCGAAATAGCATAAAGCGACGACCACTATCGACCGGTTCAGGCTCCACTAAAACTAATTGCCAAATAGGCTCTTGTAAGGTTTTTAATTGCAAATTAAGTTGTGCGAGTATCGGCAGCCACTTATCAACCAAGGGTTCCGCTATTTTCATACCGCGTATTTGATATTGTCGATGCCAAACCAAAAGCTCTTCAATACTGGCCAGTGGTTCATCATGATTAATGACTAATAGATTATCTTGAAAGCTACGTTCATGGGGGGAGATATTTTCTATAGCATCAACAGGACAAGTAAATAGACAATTACCGCATTGGAAACAACGCTCATTATCTATTTCAACGTTCAAAAGACTAAAAGTGATAGCGTCCACAGGACAGACTTTTGAACAGCTATCACAAAGGCTTTGTTTGAGGCGTTTCCTAACACATTTATCATTAATGATAGGTTCAGGAGGAAGATCTACCCTAATAAAACGCCTCATACTTCATGACTCCATTACTATTACTTAACAATAAAAAATGCAAATCGGTTAAGTATTTCAGCAATTAACAGGACAATACCGCTACCCCAAATTAGAGATAACCCAGAAGTAAATACAGCTATACGATATTTATACAGGCTATATCCCATCATTAATATACTGATAATAGACAATATCCATGCAGATATTCTTAATCCGAAAGTCTCATTATACGCAATTATAGGGGTATGAGGAAAAGTAATTGCATCATTGGTTAATTGTATTTCTGACATCCATGATAAATAAAGTGGTTGCTCTGCCATACGGATAGTCACAGCAAGAAAAATACCAACTAAAGCACTTAATACTATTTTTTTAGCAAGTTCGCCATCAGCAAAGGCTTTAACCCTTATTGAAGTGATTAATAATGTGATCACCGCTCCCGCAGAAAAAACAGAGCCGATAAACATAAAATAGGTATTAACATGCATCCAAGTTATCATCGATGTGCTGTAATAAAGCGAAGCCATACAGAAAATATCCACTAACCCCAGTAAACCGATAATGGCTAATAGGGTTTTATTCATATGACCTTTTATTAGTACTAGCAAGGTATATAAACATAATGCGCCCAGGTAAAGAGCAGCAAAGATAATCTCACGGCTTAACCATGATGATGATATATGGCGCAAGGCATGAAACGCATTCCACGGATATCCCATATGCAGTGTTGAGGCTAATAATCCTAAGCATCCCAATATAGCACTTGTCAGTAATACGGGGCGCAAAGTGCGTGTTGCTCGTTGATTACCTATTTCTTTCTCTAACCAACAAAAATAGAGGGCAGTAAAAATAGTAACACCAACAGAACTTTGTACTAACAAAGTAAAGGTAACTAATGGCCATTCACTCATGCTTGGTTCCCTCCTTTTTTAATTGCACCAGTATGTGGTTTGATGACCAAATTAGGGTGAGTGATTGTAAAATCAGGTAACCCTTGAACTTGGCTTAAATGACCATATTTAGCGCGTAGATCTTTAATTTTTCCAAACTTAATCGCATTTAATGGACATGTATCAACACAAATAGGATTTTTACCTTCTGCTAATAAATCTACGCAGAAATCACATTTCGACATTTGTCCCGTTTCAGTATTCATTTGTGGTGCACCATAAGGACATGACCATGAGCAATAACCACACCCAACACATTTGCTGGTATCAACACGGACAATGCCATCTCCGGGGCGTTTATGCATTGCTGTTGTTGGGCAGTTTTTTACACATATAGGATCGTCACAGTGATTACATGAAATCGTTAATGTGTATGCAAAGACATTATTTTCAAATGCACCTTGCCCATTAGGTGCAAATCCCCCGCCCTGTATTTCATAAATACGGCGAAAACGGCGCCCAACCTCTAAATTATTTTTATCTTTACATGCAACTTGGCATGCTTTACAACCTGAGCAACGAGAAGAATCAATAAAAAAACCAAGCTGTTCATCGCTAACAGGCGCATATTGTTTGAATTCACTCATGCTTTGGTTACCTCAACTAAAACGGTTAAATGTGAATTACCATGGGCTAATGGTGTCATACGTGTTGATGTCAAAACGTTAGGGCACCCACCATGATCAACACCGTCTTTATCAGGAGACCACCAAGCCCCCGCCTGTAAACCAACCACACCAGGAATAATTCGCTCGGTAACTAAAGCGGGTATTTGTGTGATCCCTCTGTCGTTATAGATACGCACCATATCGCCATTTTTGATGCCTCTATTTTGTGCATCAATAGGGTTTATCCACATTTCTTGGCGTTGTACCTCTTGTAACCAAGGGTTAGCATATTGCGTTGAATTAGCTCTATTTTTTCCTTTCCAAGTTAACATTTGTAGTGGATATTTCTCGGTCAATTTATCTTCTGGACCTTCAATTGCAGGAACATAATGAGATAATGCAGGAATATCGACATTATTCATGTCATAGAGACGTTTAGAGAAAATTTCAATTTTTCCTGATGGAGTTGGGAAAGGATGATTTTCTGGATCACGAATATTTTCTTCAAATGCAACAAAAGGTGCATCTTTGAAAAGATAGCGGCGAGTCTTGAGCAATTCATCAAAAGTTGGGAAATCAGGTCTATCTTTAAAGCGTTCTTTGTTAGTATTAACGAGATAAGCTATCCACTCTTTTTCTGTTCGTCCTTCGGTAAAAGCCTCTTTGACTCCCATTTTCTCAGCAACATCGCTGATCCATTCATAATCAGAACGTCTTTCAAAAGCAGGTTCAACGACTTTTTCTGACAGTAAGAAATAGTTGCCCGTTCCCCATGTATTACCGATATTCCAACGCTCTAAAAAGCTCGTTTCTGGTAAAACTAAGTCTGCGTATTTGGCTGACGGAGACATATATAGATCACTAACAACGATAAACTCTACTTTAGATTCATCTTCAAGTAACTTAGCTGCCGCATTAACATCAGGGTTTTGATTGACAAGATAGTTACCCGCTAAAGAAAAGATCATTTTGATATTACTATCAAGTTTGTCGACGCCAATAAGGCCGTCTTCTGGCGTCACTTTGCTCGCATCCTCAACAGCTTGCATCCAATTCATAATGGATATTTGTGCAGTTACCGGATTTTTGCCAATATTAGGACCACGAATAGATTGACGGTTACCAATTCCGCCATATCCAGCCGCCCAAGCCCCTTTTTTACCCACATTCCCAGTAATTGCTGCTAATAACGTTGAACCACGGGCGGTACGTTCACCACAAATATGACGTTGTGGCCCCCAACCTTGAATTAAGGCCGCGGGTTTTGTCATCGCATATTCACGTGCTAATTGACGGATAGTATTGGCTGGGACTCGTGTGATTTTTGTCGCCCATTCAGGGGTTTTCGCTATACCGTCTTTTTTCCCTAACAAATAAGCCATTAATGATTCGTTAGCTGGCACCCCTTCTGGCATATGATCTTCATCAAAACCTACCACATATTTATCGATAAACGCTTTATCATGTAAATTTTCGGTCACAATGACATACATCATTGCATCCATCAGTGCATTATCTGTGGTAGGAAGTAATGGGATCCATTGATCAGCTAAAGATTGAGCTGTATCTGAATAACGAGGATCGACAACAATAAATTTGGTCCCATTATTTTTCATTTTTTGAAAATAGTGATTGGTGTGACCAAAAATGGTTTCGTTGGGATTATGTCCCCACAAAATAACTAAAGGCGTATCCGCTAAAGTATCAAGAGAACTTCCTGTTTTAGATACGCCATAAGTATAAGGTGTTACTTTAGCGGTATTCCCTAAGCTCACTGAATGATAATAAGGAAGATATCCTCCTGTGAGATTAAAGAGTTTTTTCATCATAGTATCACCAGAGAAGATCCCCCCAGTGACAGCGGTATTTACCGTAAGAAAACGGCTTGCTGCACCATGCTGTTGAGTTAATCGTGTTACATTATCAGCAATTAAAGAGGTTGCTTCATCCCAAGAGATACGCTCAAATTTGCCTTCACCGCGCTTACCCACACGTTTCATGGGATATTTAAGTCTATCCGCATGATAAGTGAATTTACGATAACCTCTACCTCTTACGCAGGCTCTCATTATCGGCATTTGTTCATCTAAATCAGCATCTGGTCTTGTGGTAATACGGGTAACAATCCCCTCTTTAACATGAGCTCGGATATCACATTTACCACCACAGTCAAAGGTGCTACATGTTGCGACGACAGTAGCAGGTTTCTCATCAATGTTGGCAATAGGTAGGCTTTTATCAAGATTGGCCTGTGCATTTTGTGCGAAAAAAGGCATACTCACTAATGCTGCACTGGCTTGTACAAAATGACGACGCGTTAATGGCATCCCCTCTTGATTAGCAAGCCTTTTTTCTTGTTTTTTTATAGACATATCATTCTCACATAACTATTTTTATTAATGAAAATGATAAAAGATAGTGGATAACCCTTATTGATACATATCAATACCACTTAATAGGTAAGCGAATGTTTCAAAACTCCATTCGTCTTTGTATGGGATCTGCCATTTTATAAGGAAAAGCTAATTCAAGTTAGCATTAAGTTGTATCAAAAATACATTTAGCTAACTTTACTTAGGAAGTGTTAACAGATGATTAATTTCTGTTGGCAAAACGAAAAGTTAAGAAAATAAAGTGAATAAGATGTTAATCCTTGAATAAAATTTCTTGAGTTCCCTCCTAATTTTTAGTTTTACCAAAGATAATTTAGCAAATACCCTATGACTTCCTTAAAAAATCGAATAATATACCAATCGTGTATAGGGTTAGCGCAAATTATTCTAAATAAGTCACCAAACAAAACACGGGCTTAATCAATCTATATCGTTTTTTACATTCAGAATTATTTCTATGCGTACCATTATTCCCCTTACCAATTACAGCAATGTGTGTTAAAATTGACACATATCAATATTTTTATTTGTAATGAGCAAGCTTATGATCCCAGAAAAACGCGTCGTTCGCCGAATCCAATCTGGCGGTTGTGCAATCCATTGTCAAGATTGCAGTATTAGCCAGCTCTGCATCCCGTTTACTTTAAACGAGCATGAGCTTGATCAACTGGATAATATTATCGAGCGTAAAAAACCTATCCAGAAAGGTCAAACCTTGTTTAAAGCCGGTGATGAGCTGAAGTCACTTTATGCCATTCGTTCAGGAACTATTAAAAGTTATACGATCACTGAAGAAGGCGACGAACAGATCACAGGTTTTCATCTTGCAGGTGACTTGGTTGGATTTGATGCCATTATCAACACCGAACACCCAAGCTTTGCACAAGCTCTTGAAACATCAATGGTTTGTGAAATACCATTTGAAACACTAGATGATTTATCAGGCAAAATGCCTAATTTACGTCAACAGATGATGCGTCTAATGAGTGGCGAAATCAAAGGTGACCAAGAGATGATCTTACTGCTATCAAAGAAAAATGCAGAAGAACGTTTAGCCGCCTTTATTTATAACCTCTCTCGCCGCTTTGCGCAGCGCGGTTTTTCACCTCGTGAGTTCCGTTTAACCATGACTCGTGGTGATATTGGTAATTACTTAGGCCTGACAGTAGAAACTATTAGCCGACTATTAGGTCGTTTCCAGAAAAGTGGTATGTTAAGTGTAAAAGGTAAATACATCACTATTGAAGATAGTGAAATGTTAAGTGAACTCGCAGGCAAACTGCCTTCCTCAACAGAAGCTTAATCTTTTACATTACATCACCTATTTTTATAACGGGGCACACAAATTTGTGTCCCGTTTTCTATTTTGTGCTATTGCATTTTAGCTTCTTGGGTTATCTTTAAAAATGTAGATGGATAAATCCAGCCCTAAAGAGGATATAGCAATGGAAAAATATCAAAACCTTCTCGTTGTCATTGATCCTAACCAAGATGACCAACCAGCACTACGTCGTGCTGTTTATATCGTTCAGCGTAATGGTGGGCGGATAAAAGCTTTTCTACCTGTTTATGATCTCTCATATGACATGACCACCCTTTTATCTCCCGATGAACGTAATGCGATGCGCAAAGGCGTGATTAATCAAAAAACCGCTTGGATAAAACAGCAAGCTCGCTATTATCTTGAAGCCGGCATTCAAATCGACATAAAAGTGATTTGGCATAACCGACCGTATGAAGCCATTATTGAAGAAGTGATCACCGATAAGCATGACTTACTGATTAAAATGGCTCATCAACATGATAAGTTAGGCTCCTTAATTTTTACTCCTCTAGATTGGCAATTGTTAAGAAAATGCCCTGCTCCTGTATGGATGGTAAAAGATAAAGAGTGGCCAGAATACGGCACTATTGTTGTCGCCGCTAATCTGTCCAATGAAGAGTCATATCATGATGCATTAAATTTAAAGTTAATTGAATTAACTAACGATTTATCTCACCGTATACAAAAAGATCCAGACGTTCATTTACTCAGTGCCTACCCTGTTGCACCCATTAATATTGCAATTGAGTTACCTGACTTTGATCCTAACCTTTATAACAATGCTTTGCGTGGACAACACCTTATAGCGATGAAAGAGCTTCGCCAGAAATTCTCTATTCCTGAGGAAAAAACACATGTCAAAGAAGGATTGCCTGAGCAAGTTATCCCTCAAGTATGCGAAGAGCTAAACGCGGGTATTGTCGTATTAGGTATTTTAGGGAGAACTGGACTTTCTGCCGCTTTCTTAGGAAATACAGCAGAACAGCTGATCGACCATATAAAATGTGATTTACTCGCTATCAAACCTGATGGCTTTACCTGTCCTATCACTGTCGATTCAGACAACGAATAACGCTTTTAATACTGTATAACAAAACGCCCGCTATCACTTAAATAGTCGGGCGTTTTTTATTAAAGATTATTAGCTAAACAGATCACAAGGCTTTTAAAATCGCATCGACACTGGCTTTAGCATCACCAAATAACATTTGGGTATTTTCTTTAAAGAATAATGGATTTTGTACCCCCGCATAGCCAGTATTCATAGAGCGTTTAAACACGATCACGTTTTGAGCTTTCCATACCTCTAATACCGGCATACCTGCTATTGGACTATTAGGATCGTCTTGTGCGGCTGGGTTAACAGTATCATTTGCACCAATAACTAAAACGGTATCTGTATCAGCAAAATCATCATTGATTTCATCCATTTCTAAGACAATATCGTAAGGTACTTTCGCTTCTGCTAACAATACATTCATATGCCCCGGTAGACGACCCGCAACTGGGTGAATACCAAAGCGTACTTTTATACCACGCTGACGAAGCTTTTCTGTTATATCATGTACTGGGTATTGTGCTTGTGCCACTGCTAAGCCATAACCCGGCGTAATAATCACTGAAGTTGAGTTTTTCAATAGTTCAGCAACTTCTTCTGCGGTTGTTTCACGATATTCCCCCATCTCTCCTTCGTCACTGGAGCTGCTACCATCTGTACCAAAACCACCGGCAATCACGCTAATAAATGAGCGGTTCATTGCTTTACACATGATATAAGAAAGAATAGCGCCCGATGAACCCACTAATGCCCCTGTCACAATTAACAAATCGTTGCTTAACATAAAACCAGCAGCGGCGGCGGCCCAACCCGAATAAGAGTTCAACATTGACACAACAACAGGCATATCCGCACCACCAATGGAGGCAACTAAATGCCAACCAAATGCTAATGCAATGACTGTCATCACAATCATTAAAAAGACTTGTAAACCAACACTGTCAGTTTTGACAAACCAGATCATTAATAAAAATGAAATAACTAAAGCCGCTAAATTAAGTTTATGGCGATTAGGCAACATCATAGGTTTGGATGACATTTTGCCACTTAGTTTGCCATAAGCGACAATAGAGCCGGTAAAAGTAACCGCACCGATAAAGATACCTAAAAAGACTTCTGTGAGATGAATGTTGGCCATTACAGGATCAATGGCAGGATTGTGATCTAGATAACTATTAAAACCAACCAGAACCGCTGCTAAACCCACAAAACTATGCAAAATAGCCACCAACTCTGGCATTTGCGTCATTTCAACTTTTTTGGCTAAACGGATACCAATAACGGCACCAATAACCATAGCAACAATGATCCAACCTACATTATCAGCATAAGGCCCAAAGATAGTCGCAAATAACGCGATAGCCATCCCTGCAATACCAAAGTAATTCCCCTGTTTTGAGGTTTCATGTTTGGATAACCCTGCAAGGCTAAAAATAAATAATATTGCGGCGACAATATATGCCGCTGTAACAACACCGCTGGACATAATTGTCTCCCTTATCCTTTACGGAACATTTTCAACATACGTTGAGTGACGGTAAATCCACCAAAAATATTAATACTGGCAATTAAAATAGCGATAAATGAGAAAAAGCTTACCCAACCACCACTACCGATTTGTAGTAATGCACCAACGACAATGATACCTGAAATGGCATTTGTCACTGACATTAATGGGGTGTGCAATGAATGGCTGACATTCCAAACAACGTAATAACCAACAACACAAGAAAGTGCGAAGACAGTAAAGTGTGATAAGAACTCTTTTGGCGCAACATTAGCCAACCATGCGAACAGTAAAAAGGCAATAGCCAATAAACCATATTTTTTCCACGGGGAAATAGGTTTTGCAACGGGTTTTTCTTGGGGTTTTGCAGCAGGAGCTGCTTTAGGTTGCACCGAAACTTGAATAGGAGGCGCCGGCCATGTCACTTCCCCTGCTTTAATAACGGTAACACCGCGAATAACCACATCATCAAAATCAATATTGATATTACCATCTTTTTCTTTACAGAGTAATTTCAATAGGTTAACTAAGTTAGTACCATAAAGTTGAGATGATTGAGCCGGTAACCGGGCGGCTAAATCGGTATAACCAATAATTTTCACACCATGTTCAGTGGTAAAAATCTCACCAGGAACGGTATATTCACAGTTACCACCATTTTGGGCAGCCAAATCGACCACCACACTGCCTGGTTTCATTGAATCAACCATCTCTTTAGTGATTAAACGTGGTGCAGGTTTTCCTGGAATTAATGCTGTTGTAATAATGATATCAACATCTTTGGCTTGCTCTGCAAATAATGCCATTTCTGCATCAATAAATGCTTTTGACATCACTTTAGCATAGCCATCACCACTCCCCGCTTCTTCTTTAAAATCCAGCTCTAGGAACTCAGCGCCCATACTTTGCACTTGCTCTTTGACTTCAGGTCGAGTGTCAAATGCACGAACAACAGCGCCTAAACTACCTGCGGCACCAATTGCGGCAAGTCCAGCGACACCCGCACCAATTACCATCACTTTGGCTGGTGGTACTTTACCTGCAGCAGTAATTTGCCCAGTAAAGAAACGGCCAAATTCATGAGCGGCTTCAACAACGGCACGATAGCCGGCAATATTCGCCATTGAACTTAATGCATCTAAAGATTGTGCACGGGAGATACGCGGTACACTATCCATAGCCATTACATTAATCTCTTTTTCAGCTAATTTTTCTAGCAATGGTGCATTTTGTGCGGGCCAGATAAAACTAATTAAAGTCGAGCCTTTTTTGAGTAAAGCAATTTCATCTTCTAGGGGGGCATTAACTTTTAAGATAATGTCGGATTGCCAAATATTTTGACAATCTAAGATCTCAGCCCCTGCTTGTTGATAAGCGTCATTATCGAAACTAGAAGCAATGCCAGCTTCATTTTCTATCGCGACTGTAAATCCTAATTTCAAGAGTTGTGTGACTGTAGCAGGTGTTGCTGCAACTCTTGTTTCGTTAGAAAGTCGCTCTTTGGGTATACCAATTCGCATAATTTTCCCTTCTTATCCATCCGAAAACTGTTAAAATTTCATGGCTAATTTCATTAATATGCAAAAAAATTGTTAAGCATTATCATTCACATGCCATTTATTGGGGTACTAATAACCTACTGAAAATAAAACCAATAATCTAGATCTGTGTAAAGCTAAAATTGAACTTAATGCGATCATTTTAGTCGAAAAGGCATATTAATGAATTATTCACTATATTTAAGTAAATATCTGGTAACATATACTGGTCATTTGACCCAGTGGCTATTCACTAAATAAAATAATGCGACAAACGCTATTATTACATGTAATAATTGCACTCTATGTGATAGATCACTATGTTCAGCACATGACCAATATTAATTGCGCAAGGCGGAAGGATTTTGTATGAAGCTGAAAACCTCAGTCATCGCAGCAGCGGTGTTATCTTTAACTAATATTACTGTTGCGCAGGCTGCACAGGAACTGTCTCCAGAACAAGCGGCAGAGCTAAAACCATTTGAAAGAATTACAGTCATCGGTCGTTTTAATGCGATTTATGAAGCAGCTGACGCAGTATCTCGTCGTGCTGATAAAATCGGTGCTGATAGTTTTTACATTCAAGGTCTAGATGATATCAGTGATAGTGGCAACATGAGTGTGACTGCCGATCTGTATCGAAAAGATGCACCAAAAGCAACTGAAGAAGAATACCGCGTATTTCATGGTGTAAAAGAATTACCAAAACCTGAAGCTATTTTGCTACAGCCTTTTGATACCGTTACTATTCATGGTTACTATCCAACAACACCTGATATTAATAACGAAATCGGGAAAGAAGCAGCAAAAAAAGGTGCAGCATCATTCTTTATTGTCCGTAATATCTCGGTAAATGATGGTGGTAACCAAGAAGTTACTGCTTATATCTATAAAAAAGATGCCCCTAAAAGAGCCATACAGTCTTCAGAAGCCGTGGTTCCTTATGACTCTGATGCGGGTCGAGCGCTTATTGCCGAAGGTGGAAGTGCAGCCAATAAAGTTGAAAAACCAGGACTTGCGTCAAATAGTGACTTTGATAGAAATGTAGGTGTATTTGCTGAAACACAATCATCAGGTAAAAGCGGACGTTACACTGTCACCTTACCTGATGGCACTGAAATTCAAGAGGTTAATAAAGCAGCGGCTGCATTAATGGAACCTTTTGATACCATTACTTTCAGTGGTTATTTTGTGAACTCACCGGAAGTTTCTTATCAAGTTGCTAAACGTGCCGCAGAGAAAGGTGCAAAATACTACCATATTACTCGTGAATGGCAGAGTAATGGTGGTACGGTAACAATCACCGCTGATTTATTTAAATAATCTGTTGTTACTTTCTCTTTTAAAAACCTTGCTCTATGCAAGGTTTTTTTATACTTGTCCAAATAACCTCACTCAATTTCTTATCCTTATGCATAAAATTTATGATTTTATGCATAGACAACCAAGTCAACTCTCCGTAAAATCTCGCTGTTTTTTAGTGGTTTTATCTTTGTCTTAAATTAACAGATTCATATTTATGCTAATTATTAAACCAAAAACAAGAAAATACGCTATTTATTCACAATTTTAATCATGCAGGAACTTATCTTTGAATAAAAAACTTGGTTTAATGTCACTAACAGCGTTAGTGCTAAGCTCAATGGTTGGTGCAGGTGTATTCAGTTTGCCTCAGAATATGGCTGAGGTTGCAAGCCCTGCGGCACTGATTATCGGTTGGATAATAACAGGGGTTGGCATCCTTTTTCTCGCCCTATCATTGTTATTGCTTTCTCGCTTAAGACCTGATCTTGATGGCGGTATTTTTACCTATGCGAAAGAAGGATTTGGTGAATTTATTGGCTTTTGTTCTGCTTGGGGCTATTGGGTCTGTGCGGTAGTTGCCAATGTCTCTTATTTAGTCATCGTTTTCGCTGCTGTGAGTTTTTTCACCGATAGCCCTAATAATATTATTTTTGGTGATGGTAATACATGGCAGGCATTGCTGGGTGAATCAATCTTACTTTGGGTTGTGCACTTTTTAGTTCTACGAGGTGTACAAACAGCCGCTAGTATCAATTTAATGGCCACGATGGCAAAATTAATACCATTGGGGTTATTTATTATTGTTGCCCTACTTGCCTTTAATATGGATATTTTTACCCTTGATTTCGAAGGGATAAAAATGGGCGTGCCCGTTTGGGAACAAGTAAAAAATACCATGTTAATTACTTTATGGGTATTTATTGGTATTGAAGGGGCCGTTGTCGTATCTGCAAGAGCAAAAAATAGAAGAGATGTTGGTTTAGCGACAATATTTGCGGTTGTGATCGCGCTGATTATTTATATTCTCGTTACCCTATTATCTCAAGGATTAGTTAGCCAACCAGAGCTTGCTATGATGAAAAACCCATCTATGGCACCTTTACTGGTTCAACTAATTGGAAATATAGGTGAGATAGTTATTGCCGCCGGCCTTATTCTATCGGTATGTGGCGCTTATTTAAGCTGGACAATTATGGCTGCTGAAGTCCCTTATATTGCAGCATTACACCACTCTTTTCCCAAACAACTGAGTAAACAAAATCACAATGATGCGCCTTCCTCTTCCTTGTGGTTTACTAATTTAGCTGTTCAATTATCACTAGTATTAATTTGGCTTACTGGTAGTAATTACAATACCCTACTGACCATCGCGTCAGAAATGATCCTCGTTCCTTATTTCCTGGTTGGTGCTTTCTTATTTAAAGTTGCCATAGAACGCAGTAGCCGAGGATTATTACTGATAGCAATACCTGCAAGCCTCTATGGTTTATGGTTACTTTATGCATCAGGTGTAATTAATTTATTACTTTCCGTCGTTCTCTATGCACCCGGTGTATTAATATTTTTATATTCACGAAAACAATATAAAGATAAACAGTCATTAAATACTAGTGAAAAAATACTACTGATGATGGTATTAATTGGCGCAATTCCTGCTTGTGGCTATTTAGTATTTAATTAAGATCTATATTCCCCCTTGAGAAAGAAGCAAGGGGGCATCTCTTTCCCTTCACTCCCCTTTTTTTCTACCCAAGCTTCTCTTGTTCATTTCCTTAAGCTTTGTCATTAGAAATTGAATAACGCCATGTTTTGATTACTTAGCAAGTAAATATTATTGATGATGGTTAGGTGCATTATATTATAGAAATAAATTGTATGTTGTAACTAATTATTTTATTAATTGACCACAATTTACCCATATAATTTTTATATAAAATTCATTTTTTATATGATGTTTTTTAAAAATCTAGTGAATAACACAATAAAATATATTATTTTTAGTTAATACCTCCATGTAGAGTATAATACACAGACAGATAAACTAATTTTCTAACAAAAAGCAGATAAATACACTTTATTTACTTTTTGTTAGAAAACTATATTATCCACTCCGTCGCAACAAATAGGATAAACCTATTGCATTATCAAATTATTTATTAAAGGAAAAACGATGAAAATAAAAAATCATATCAGATTACTATCTGCATTATTAGTTATCTCTTCTAGCATGAATGTATTAGCAGATAATAGCAAAACAACAGAAAAGAAAAATAGCAATATTATTAATTTTAGTGGAACAGTAACATCAACATCCTGCAATATAGAAAGCCCTAATTCTCTTATCACTTTGCCCGCAATTAATAAATCGGAAATAGTCTCAGATAAAGATTGGGCCAAAGCCAAAAGCAGTACAGGTAGTAATTTTGAAATTAAACTATTAGATTGTGGCAATAATAATGCAGCATTAACATTTAACGGTACTGATTTAGCGAGTGAAAATAAAATTCTGAAGAATAAAAATACCACAAATAATGGTGCTAAAGGAGTAGGAATTTTCATTCGTAGTGATGAAGGTAATAAAAATATCATTCATTTAAATGGTAACCAAGCAATAACTAAGAGAATTGAAAATAAAACAGTAACTTATAAATTCCATGCCAATTACGCAAGTTATCTTCCAAATCCAACATCAGGAACTGTCAATACATCAATAAGTTTTACCGTTAAATATTCTTAATTAAAAAAACACAGGATTATTTTATTATGAAGTATAATGTTTATATTTTATTTATCATAATTCTGTGTTCTACTTTTTTTACACAAGCAAATGTAATATATAGTGGAACACGGTTTATCTATAATGAAGACGATAATGATATTATTATTAATATAAAAAATAAAAACTCCGCTACTGATTATTTAATACAAAGCTGGATCACAAAGGATGAAAATGATAAAAATACACCTTTTATGATTACCCCACCGTTATTTAAATTAAATAAAGAACAATCTGCAATTTTGCGAATTGCCAAAATCACATCAATAGCTCAAACAGATCGTGAAAGTCTTTTTTATATAAATAGCAAAGCGATCCCTATCGCTGAATCA
The DNA here is from genome assembly GCF_963894685.1 of Proteus sp. G3927. Lineage (NCBI taxonomy): Bacteria > Pseudomonadati > Pseudomonadota > Gammaproteobacteria > Enterobacterales > Morganellaceae > Proteus > Proteus sp. G3927. The sequence goes on from NZ_CAWQGX010000011.1 coordinate 140,004, forward strand.
AAAAATAATAGTATTCATATATCAATTAAATCAGTGTTTAAATTATTTTACCGACCACATGGCTTAACAGAAACAGTTGAAGAAGCGACAAAAAAAATTATTTTTTCTATAAATAATAAAAAAGAAATGATAATAAAAAACAACTCTGAATACTACTTCACTATTATAAATATTTTTTCTAATGGGGAAAAAAAAGAGATCTCAGTCATGCTATCCCCTTTTAGTGAAATTAATATAGGAAAAAATCATTTTGGTACAGCTAAAGTAGGCTGGAGCTATATAAATGATTTTGGTAATGAAGTTAATATCAACATAAAAAATAGCGAATAGTATTAATTATGATAAAGTTATCTCCTATTTCTTTACTCTTATTATTTACGCCCTATGTATATGCAAATGCACTTTACTTACAAGCAATTGAAAACCACAATGGAAATATTGATTTTTCACTCTTGCTTAATGAAAATTTTCTCGAAGGAACCTATAACATAACAATTTATATAAATAACAATAAAAAACAAAATTCTGAGATATCATTTAAAAACAAAAACAATAACTTAACTCCAATAATAACTCTATTTGATTTAAAACAATGGGGAATAAACACCAATTATTACGAGCCTTTAAAAAATAAGTTAGACAACGATATCGTTGACTATGATTTATTAAAAAAATTATTTAATATAAAATTAGAAATTAACAAACAGTCGATTTACTTTAAAGTACCATTAATTGCGATAGAAAAAAACACTTCATATTCCAAAGAGAAATTGGATGATGGTGATAATGCTGCTTTCATTAAATACAACTATCAAGGCCATTATTATAAACAAAATAGTTTAAATGGACAACACATACATAACCTACAGCTATATAATGGAATTAATTTATTTGCATGGCGTTATCGTCAAGATCTAAACTATAATAATAATAATAATTCTTTTTCTATAAACCAGCAATATGTATATAGGACACTTAGAAATATTAATTCCATTTTAACTATGGGTGATTTCTATGCTTATTCTCCTAACTTAAACACTTATAAAATACTAGGCGTGCAAATCAATAGCGATAATGCAATGAAAGATGGCTCTCTAGTAGGTTATGCACCCATTATAAGTGAAACCGCCTATACCTATGCAGAAGTTAGCATTGAGCAAAATGGAGAAACACTATATAGCACATCTGTACCTCCTGGGCCATTTACTCTTAATAACCTTCCCTCTTTAGGTACAAATGGTGAATTAGTATTAATTATAAAAGAAGAAAATAGCGAAGTAAGAAAGAAGAAAATCTGGAATTATTCTTCACAGTATTTATTAAGAAAGAACCAATGGAATTATTACTATACTATGGGTTTAGTAAACAATCCTCAAAAAAAACAGTTTCCTTCTAATAAGAAAAAAGAACTATTAACTCAATTGAATTTAAGCTATGGAGTGAGCAATTATTTAACGACAATGATAGGAGCTGAAAAAAAAGGAGATGATATTAAAGCACTTATTGGAAATACCCTAGGATTAAATATCCTGGGTATAGTCTCATTAGAAAACGCTTGGATAAGAGAGAAATATCATCAACAATATCAGTCCAATAAGATTAATTACCAAAAAGTATTTTCTATGGAAAATACAACTATTTCATTAAACTCATCATTCTACTTTAGATTTAAAGAGAATTATGCTGTAAATAAAGAATATAAGAAATATGATTTAGGATTTCACTTTTCACAATCATTAAATAATAATATTGCTTTAACGTTGGGGTATAATATTGCAACCTATTATCACTCAAAAGAAAAAAGCCAACGACTTTTTATTAATACTAGTTCAAATTATAAAAAACTTTCCTATTCATTAGAGCTAGAGAATAGCAAAGATCAGTACAGCAATAATAATCAATTATCAATTTTTTTAAATTATCCTATTGGTCAAGATCTCTCTCATTGGGTAACAGCAAGGATCAATTATGATAATAGAGAAAAATATTTTCATGAGAATATTTCATTTAGTGGAAATACATTAGAAAATAATCGGTTAAATTATAACCTTAATTTTTCTAAAAATAATAAAGAACACTTAGATTCATCAATGAAAATTAGTTATTTAAGTAGGATAGCCAAACTAAATATAAACTCTCGATTTAATAAAGATAGTTATTCTTTAGGCTATGGACTCAATGGCGGCATTGTGTTTCATAATGGAGGAGTAACTTTAGCCCAAGATCTAAATGATAGTTTTGCTATCCTAAATTTTGCAGGTGCTAAGAAAGTAAAAATAATAGGAAAGCCAACAATAGAATCAGACCGAAGAGGTTATTTAATCATTCCTAATTTAACTAGTTACCATAACAATAAGTTCCACATTGATGCGAAATCATTAGATTATAATTATAATATTGATAATTATAGCTATCATTTAATTCCTACTAAAGGAGCTATTATTGCAAAAAATATTAAGATAACTAAAGGAGAAAGTGCTTTATTTACATTTAACCAAAACATTCCTTTTGGTGCAACAGCCTATGTGAAAAATTCTGATGGCACCCTATCCGATATATCCTATGTAAATGAAGATAATAAATTATATATTTCTAATTTACCCATCTTAGGAAAGATTTTTGTAAAATGGGGAAGTTCCAACAAACAACAGTGCTCATTTAACTATCAATTAAATGATAATGAAAAACAAAATAGAATTTATTTTAAAACTGTAAATTGCATTAAAGAGGAATAATATATAAAAATGAAATACATTATTATTTTAATTTATTTACTCTCATTCCATTGTTATTCTGATGAATCAAAATTTAGCAACAATTGCGTTTATGACGATATAAAAGACAATGGTTTTATTCCAGTACATAATATTAGATTTAAAGCTAGTGATATTGATTTAGGTGTCGATATTGGCCAACCTATCGCAGAAATGAGTTTTACTGATGCCGCTCTATCTACGTCAATTCTTCATTGTAAAAAGGAAGTTGATCTAAAATTAATCATTAACGCAAGGCATTATAAAGATGATATTTTCAAAACAAATATTCCAGGAGTTGGCTTTAAGATATCATTTAATAAAACACCTTTTAACTTAGTAGGCGATGAGTTTAATGTAACGCCTGAATATGCAAATGTCTGTAACGCTCAAACTAGAAAAGAAGGATATAAAAATATTTATTGTACTGATAGTTGGCCAAGACTATATATTCAATTAATAAAAATAGGTGAAATCGTTCTAGAACCTCTGAGCGACATATTTGTTATAGATGATTTTCTTGTTTATACATTAGATAATAAAAAATTTACTTATAATAATTTGATTATTGAGAAGCCTCAGAATAAAGTTTGCGAACTTAATATTGAACAACCTAATATTGAATTAGCGCCTGTAGAAAAAAACAGTTTAAGCGATTCAATACCCGCTAATGAAACACATTTTTCTATTGGTGTTATTTGTAACCAAGATACATTAGTTTCATTAAAGCTTGATGCACCTGCTATTTATAAAAGTAGAAATACTAATTTATTAACACTTCTAAATAATGGCACCCCTTCTGGGGTAGGTTTATCAATTAAACATAATGATAATAAATATTATTTAGGTAATGTTATTTATAATAGCGTTCATAGAACACCTTCGACGGAATATACTTTTCCTTTTTCAGTAGGTTATGTGAAAATGAGTGAAAACATCTTGCCTGGCAAGGTAACATCACAAATTAATGTAAACTTAGAATATAAATAATTTATTTCCCCTATGAAAAAACATTTAACTCCTATTATCATGTTATTAATATTACTACCTGTGTTTTCTGTAAATGCTTATTATATCTATGAAACTAGCTGTGAATACATAATGGATGATAATAAATCAAAAGAGAACCAAGAAGTTATATTGAAGATATCAAATTGTCCATCAATAATAAAAAACGCTAATAGAATATTGAATATTAAAAAGAACACTGCCATTTCAATAAAAAATAGCGCAATAACATCTTTTATCTTAGACAGTAATAAAGTGGTTTTAGCTGACAATATTAATGATCAATTTACCATTTCAGTACATTATCAATAATAGTAGTATATAAACCCACAATGGCTATAACTCACCATTGTGGGTTTATCTATCAGCTTTAACTTAATGAGATAGACTCAATAGCTTGTAAGATGCGTTTATCAGAGATGGGATAAGGCGTTCCTATCTGTTGAGCAAATAAACTCACTCTTAATTCCTCTATCATCCAACGAATATTTTGTACCTCTTCTTGCTGTTTTTGCTTCTCGGTTAACTTAGCTAACCACTGTTGCCACTGCAAAATGACATTTTCAACTCGGCTCATTTGTGCTCTATCACGGTTAGGATCAATCGCTAATTTCTCCATACGTTTTTCAATGGCACTGAGATAGCGAGGAATATCCGCAAGTCGTTTCCAGCCATGGGATGTGACAAATCCGGGAAAAACTAATTGATTAAGTTGTGCTTTAATATCAGACAATGCAAAAGCAACACTAATATCGACCCGCCCTTTTAAGCGTTTATTTATTGCAAATACCTGAGTTAAAATAGATTCAACTTGTTTAGCAATTTCGACAACAACATCGTTTAATTCAGCACGGACATAATCTTGGAGTTTTTGATATTGCTCTTCTTGCCATATTAATCCCCCATAAGAAGCAATGAGTTTATCAACCCCACAAGCGATACAGTCATCAATCAGATCTAGCACCTTGCCATAAGGATTAAAATAAAGACCTAATTTTGCTTTATTAGGCAATTTTTCATGCAAGTATTTAATGGGGGAAGGAATATTAAGTAGTAATAACCGTCTTATCCCCTGCCACATTGCCGCTTGTTGCTCTGTTTCTGTTTCAAATAGCTTGATACCAACACTATTCTTTTCATCCACTAATGCCGGATAGGCTTTAACTGAATAGCTACCACGCTTTTGTTCGTAGCGTTGTGGCAAGTCACCAAAACTCCAAATATGTAAATCTTGCTGCTCAATACCATCATCTGCTACCGCTGATAATGTTTCTTGAACTTTGTCCTTTAAACGTGCTTTTAACTGATTAAGATCTTTTCCTTCCGCAAGGGTTTTATTGTTGTCACCAACAACTCGAAAAGTCATTTTTAAGTGATCGGCCACTTGCTCAAGTTGCCAACTATCACGTTCGACCGTAACGCCGGTCATTCTACGTAGCTCTTTTTCTAATTTATCGAGTAATTCACCTTCAGGGGTAACCACTCGTTCTAAAAAAGCTGAAGCGTAGTTAGGCGCAGGAACAAAATTACGACGTATAGGTTTAGGTAATGATTTTATTAAGGCAACGACTAATTCATGACGAATACCCGGAATTTGCCAATCAAAACCTTCATCTTTAACCTGATTTAAAATCGGTAATGGAATATGGACAGTGACACCATCTGCTGCTGTACCTGGCTCAAACTGATAAGTTAAGCGTAATTTTAAATTATCTTGATGCCAATAATTTGGATAATCTAATGCACTAACACGTTTAGCATCTTCTTTGATAAGCATGCTTTTTTCAAAGCTCAGCAAATCAGGTGAATTCTTTTGCGCTATTTTCCACCATTTATCAAAATGGCGGGTAGAGATAACATCTTGTGGTATTCGTTGATCGTAGAATGTAAACAGCGTTTCATCATCTACCAAAATATCGCGACGACGTGATTTATGCTCTAACTCTTCAACCTCGGTACGTAATTTTAAATTTTCACGGAAAAAAGCATGTCGAGTTTGCCAATCGCCTTCTACCAACGCATGGCGAATAAATAACTCTCGACATAATAGTGGATCAATTTTGCCATAATTTACTAATCGTGAGGCCACAATAGGTAAACCATATAAGGTGACTTTTTCATTAGCCATTACCGCACCCTGTACTTTTGACCAATGAGGCTCACTATAGTGATATTTAACTAAGTGGGTCGCGATAGGTTCAATCCATTCCGCTTCAATACGTGCAGCAATACGCCCCCATAACCGTGATGTTTCGACTAATTCTGCCACCATGGCCCATTTGGGCGGTTTTTTAAATAACCCAGAGCCGGGATAAATAGCAAAACGCGCATTTCTCGCGCCAGTAAACTCTTGCTTATCGCTATCTTTTTGTCCGATATGTGATAATAGCCCACTTAATAAAGCCACATGAATACTTTTAAAATCGGCCGGTTGGCTATTAATTGGAAAACCTAATTCCTTCACAACTTGGCGTAGTTGCGTATAGACATCTTGCCATTCCCTAACTCGCATAAAGTTTAAAAACTCTTGGCGACAGTGTTTCCGAAACTGAGAGTGACTCAACTCTTTCTGCTGAGTTTTTAAATAGTCCCATAAATTGAGTAACGAAAGAAAATCTGAATCTTTATCTTGGAAACGACGATGTTTTTCATCTGATGCTTGTTGCTTATCCATCGGTCTTTCACGAGGATCTTGAATAGAAAGCGCCGATGTGATCACCATTAATTCTCTAACTGCACCATATTTGCGCGCTTCAAGAACCATTCTCGCTAATCTTGGATCGATAGGAAGCTGAGCTAATTGTTTCCCCATCGGCGTCAAACGATAAGCACCTTTATTATCAGTACCCTCTTGTAAGGCACCCAGCTCTTCTAATAAGCGTACACCATCTTGTATATTGCGTTTATCGGGCGCTTGTACAAAAGGAAATCCGCTAATATCCCCTAATCCTATCGAGGTCATTTGTAAAATAACCGAAGCAAGATTGGTTCTTAGTATTTCAGGATCGGTAAATTGCGCACGGGAAATAAAATCATCTTCAGAATAAAGACGAATACAAATACCATCAGAAACACGACCGCAACGCCCTTTTCTCTGATCCGCAGAAGCTTGAGAGATAGGCTCTATGGGTAAGCGCTGAACTTTGGTTCGATAACTATATCGACTAATACGTGCATAACCCGTATCAATCACATATTTAATGCCCGGTACCGTAAGAGAGGTTTCGGCAACATTGGTTGCTAATATGATGCGTCTTCCGGTATGAGGCTGAAATATCCGGTTTTGCTCACTATTAGAAAGACGAGCAAATAGGGGTAAAACTTCGGTATGACGCAGTTGTAATTTATTTAATGCCTCTGCGGTATCCCTTATCTCACGCTCACCGCTCATAAAAATAAGAATATCACCCGCACTTTCTCGACTTAACTCGTCAATCGCATCAATAATGCCCTCAGTCATATCCTTATCACTATCCAAAGCGTCACCACCAATAGGACGATAGCGCACTTCGACCGGATAAGTTCGGCCAGATACCTCAATAATAGGAGCTTGATTAAAATGCTTAGAAAAACGCTCAGGATCGATAGTGGCAGAAGTAATAATCACTTTTAAATCTGGGCGTTTGGGCAAAAGCTGCTTTAAATAACCAAGAATAAAGTCAATATTTAAGCTACGCTCATGGGCTTCATCGATAATAATAGTATCATATTGTAATAACAGCTTATCTTGTTGTAGTTCAGCTAATAAAATCCCGTCAGTCATTAACTTAACCAGCGTGTTATCACCAACATGATCACTAAAACGAACTTTATAACCGACAGACTCACCTAATGTTGTGTTTAATTCATGAGCAATTCGCTCTGCGACAGAGCGCGCAGCTAAACGTCGAGGCTGCGTATGCCCAATATACCCTTTTACGCCTCGCCCTAATTCGAGACAAATTTTCGGGATCTGAGTTGTTTTACCCGATCCCGTTTCTCCTGCAATAATAACCACTTGGTTATCTTTGATTGCATTGTAGATAGCCTCTTTTTTCTGGCTAACAGGCAAGTTTTCTGGATAAACAATTTTAGGACAGTGAGCTTGTCGATTTAATATACGCTGTTTTGCAACAATAATATCCTGCTCAATCTCGCTTAATACCGCCTGTTTCGACGTTTCTTTACTTATTTTATCAACGCCACGTAAGCGTTTTCTCAATCGTTGCTGATCCCGCAACGAGAGTTGCTCTATCTCTTTGTAGAGCATCGCAGATGATAGTGCCACCTTTTGTTATCCTTTTTGAGGTTTATTTAACCAAATAATATTGTTGCCATGATATCACAACAGCCAATTTGCACATAAAGGGTTGATGAATTTTCTTATTCTATGAATATATATAATCAATAAATTTGAATAGCATATTCAAACGATTATGGTGTGAAATTTTTCAGATAAGATAAAATTTGGTCTATATAAACATAACAGATATTTACCGAGAGAATAAAATGAACAAGCTTCTTGTACTAAAATCCAGTATTTTAGAAAATTACTCGCACAGCAATAAAATGGCTGACTATCTAATAGAAAATTGGCAAAAGCATCACCAAAATGATCTCATTACCCTACGTGATCTGGCAAAAGATCCCATTCCCGTTTTAGATCAAGCCACATTATTTGCTTTTGGCAAAGATACGGCTATGTTATCGGAACAACAAAAAGCCGCTAGAGCACTCTCTGATACATTAATTAATGAATTAAAAACACATGATATTATTGTGATCACGGCGCCTATGTATAATTTCACCATCCCTTCTCAATTAAAACACTATATTGATTTTATTGCGCGTGCAGGCGAAACTTTTAAATATACTGAAACAGGGTCAGTCGGATTACTTGAAGATAAGCAAGTTATTGTATTAACGAGTCGTGGCGGTATCCATAAAGGACAACCCTCTGATTTAATTATTCCATATCTAACACAATTTTTATCATTTATTGGTATTAATAATATACAGTTTATTCTCACCGAGGGTACTGCGCTAGGCGAAGAATATGCCCAGCAGTCACATGCTCAAGCACAAAAAGAAATAGATTTAATAATTAATAAAGAAATAATGATAAAATAAAAATATATCTAATGGCACCTTTAACTAAGGTGCTATTTATTTATAAATATAATTACACAAAAAAAACCTCTGTTTTTTTTAAAAAAAAACTCAACAGATAAATACTTCACTGTTTACCTATACTTTGATATTTAAATCTAACTTACCCACCATATAAAGTATCTATTTCTAATTATTTAATAAATAAATATTTATTATAATTACATATAACTTGTCAAGATTCACGTAAATAAATATTATTATCTCGCTCTTAATTATGAGCAAATTTGTAACTACAATTAATACTTAAATGGA